>JBLGCB010000411.1:0-6121 GCA_047617105.1 Phenylobacterium sp.
GTAATACGTTGGACCCTATACAAACTCCTAAATCACCAACTACACCGCATCCTTTTTATTATCAAGACTTGTCCAGTAAATTTGCTGAAAATGGCATAGTTTGTGGCGCTTTTAATCCAACAACAAGTAACAAAGAACAAATGTTACCAGCCGTCATCAAGACTTCTAAAAATGCTGACATAACTATTATTGATTGGCAGATGAAAGCAATCGGGGAAGATGGTTATATAGCTAAAAAAGCTATTGTTGCGTTAGCAGAGCGAGATAAAAACGAAGGAGGTCGATTAAGATTAATTTGTATTTATACTGGTGAAGACCCTGCGAAGGTAGCTGCTACACTAACTGATTTTTTAGTCGGCGAAAAATACAAAGCAACGCTGGAGAAAAACAGAATTGTGTTCGACGACAAACTGATGACACATTGGCGATTGGATGTTATTAGTAAGGACAAAACTGAGCAAGAGCTTGCAGGTATTTTAATTGACTCATTTGCACAGCTAACGGCAGGTTTACTTTCATCGGCAGCGTTATGTGCAATTACTGAAGTTAGAGATAATACCCACAATTTGCTGCATAAATTCAACCAAAAATTAGATCCTGCCTATCTTTCACATGTTTTAGGGCTTATATCCTTGCCATCTATGAGAGAACAAGCGCATGAAGTGGCTTTTGATTATGCTGTTGGAATAATTGCTGACGAGATCAAATCTAAGTTACAGATCAGTGACAAAATAAAGGGTGCCCTTTCTGCTGATATCATTAAATTATGGCCCAATTTCTTTGCTAATTCTCCCGGAAAAGGTAAGCTAAAATTTAAAATTGGGAAAGATGGAGATCACAACATCAGTACCAGTCACTTGGTTGAATTGTTAGAGTGTAAAGATAAATCAGCAGTAAGTGATGTGTTAGGTAGGATTGGTGTTACTGATAGTAAAAATGACGCGATAAATGCCTTGGTTGATAAAATTGAAAAACTCGCTGATGTTGATGTTGATGGGGCCAAAGTTAAAGCGGCAATAGTAAGTTCGAAAGCATTCAAAAACAAAAAGCCCATTGATAACTTTGAGAAATCGGCCATCTTGTTAAAGGCGGATGATGATGATTATAGTCATATTGCCTTGTGTATTGCTGAGGCAACTCGTAGGAGCCAAAGTGATATAAAAGAATTCTGCTCTATGAGCTTAAAGCAAGGTACTATATTGCAAGCCAGTGCAGAAGACTATTATGTCTGCATTCAACCATTGTGTGACAGTGTAAGATTGAAAGATGATGTTAGTTTTGTGTTTATCAAAGCCGATATGCATGAATTCGATTTTAACTTGATCGTTGGTGATCACAACAATGTTCACAAATTAAAGGTTAAGCCGAACCCAAAACAATTGGTTAATCTTACATTTACGGCTTGTGAACAAGAGAAAATGGTTGTTGGCATTTGGGAAGAAGAGCAAATTATTTTTAAAACGAAATGCTTTCATGATATTGAAGAAAATAACCCGCAAACTATGGACTTAGTATGGGTCGGCGAGATAAAAGAAGGGCTATCGCAGTCTTATGTTAACCAAGCCGCAGCAGCTATGTCGAGAGTAGGTATAGATATCAATGAGTGGGCTAGATTGCATAAATTAAAGGATGTTTAGAGTTAATTCAATCCAGCCATTATCGAACTAATCAGTATATTCCCCAGTAAGGCGGGTACGGCATTGCCAATTTGTTTAGCTTGTTCAGTAGTACTGCCAGTAAAAATAAAGTCGTCAGGAAAAGATTGCAAACGAGCGGCATGGCGTAGTGTAAAGCCATGATTCTCCCAAGGGTGCACAAACCGCCCCTTAGAGGGATTATTGCAGCCTGTTGTGATTGTATTACTCGGTAAATGAATGAGCACCCGTCCATAAACATCCTTATGGCCTTTATAACCATTGGAATGGCATCTTAGCCTGTACTTTTCACCTGCATCTTCTCGACTACCATTCAATGGCGTAGCAATAAATTTAACCACCATTGGAACGCCTGGGGTCATGTGTATTTTACATGGGTCATCATCAGCAACAGCGAACCCAGATTCAAGATTCTGTAGTAATGCCAAAGCGTCTTCATCCGACAGCTTTGTTTTTGGTTCAAAATAATCGACTATATACTGCTCGATTAACGCAGCTGTCAATGGCTCAAAAACGGTGGAGGCAGTTTTCCAAGCAGGTGCTTGTTCTGTTAGTACATTTGTAGAGTTAGGTGCAAAATGTGATGATTGTGGAGGGAACGCTATCTCGTTTAAATCGACATCGTTTCGAACACCATAGATAAATACACGTTTTCGATTCTGAGGAACCCCATAATCTTTAGCATTGAGTATGTTACAGAAGTGAATTGTATAACCATTGTCTTGGGCAAGGGCCTTAAAACGTTCTAGGTAGTCAGCATGTCTTTTCCACAACAGGCCAGTCACATTCTCGACCAGAAAAGCCTTTGGTTGGAATTCTTCAACAAAGTCATAGTAACGTAATAAAAGCTTATTGCGCGGGTCATCAATGCCAGCATCTTTAATACGGTGGCTAGAAAATCCTTGGCATGGCGGACCACCTAAAATTAACTGCAACTCCCCTTTTTCTAAACCAAGTTCTTCTCTTAGCTCACCAGGATTAATTTCTAATATATCGCCATTAATAAGGTTTGTGCCTTGCCCCAGTCGTTCTATTAGGTTTTCTCTGTAAGTACGTGCAGCGGCAGCATCAAGCTCAATAGCCGCCAGCACATCAATATCAAGTTGATGTGCAGCCAAGCTAAATCCTCCAGCACCTGCAAACAGATCAATCGCACTCATAAAACCTCAAAAATATAACAAATATAAAAATAACGAGGCTATTTTACTTACAAATATAGAAAAAGCCACTACATATAAAATGGAACAAACTTGAAGTGATCAATTAAAATCACAAAACAGGTGAAAATCACATCACCCTAACCAATCAATTACCTTGACCATCAGTTTTAGAGGGAAAGGTTTTGTTGTTTTCTACCAGCAACCACATTAGAAGGTAGACGTATAGTGTGCTTTAACGGTTTATTTTGGTTGAATATTACACCCATGAGGAATCTAACACTCGCCAACGGTTGCCACACTCCCCCGCTATCGCTAAATTAACTTACCCGCTTGATAACCCGTCAACACAACAGCAGGATATCCATCAACATGCCCATCGATGAGTGGTTCCCACTGGCCATCTATTATGCCGACCTTGAAGAACACCACCACTATCAGCGTGATTACCTCAACCGTATTGAGCAATTGCGTGATGACGCTGGTAAACACCGCAGTCGTGATAACGTCAGCTGGACCGGGGATATTCATAAAGTCGACAGATTACATCTCGACCCGGCATTTGCTTGGTTAATCGGGCAAGTCGAACACCATGCATTGGCTTATCTTCAAACCCTGGGCCATGACTTGAATAAAATCGACCTCTATATTCAGCGCGCCTGGCCGGTCATCGGCAAAAAAGGGCAATCGATTGCCCGTCATGCCCACCATAACGCCCACTTAAGTGCGGTATATTATCTTAGCGTGGCCAAAGAAGGTGACGCCGGCCACACCCTATTTTACAGTCAGGGCAAAGCCAATGAAGTATCCACCTGTATCGGTGCCAGCATGACTGACGGTTACCGTGAAATAAACCCACTCAACCAACAAAAAATCAGTTACCAGCCAACAGAGGGAAGATTATTGTTGTTTCCGGCCAAACAACCCCATGGCGTGGCCGCCAACCAAACGGATGAAATGCGAATATCGATTTCTTTTGATTTTATAATGACGGCGCGCGCCGATAAAGACAGGAGTGAAGACGAGAACAAAAGCTCACCAGAGTTTCTAATGCCTTCGCCACAGTATTGGCAGAAATGTCACAGTGCTGATTGATTTAGGCCAAAACAGATACAGTCATTCAACTATTGCAGTAGTTTGATTTTTCCTTGTGCTTGTTTATTCAATTATACCAGGCTATATTACACACAACTCAAAACCAAGTATGAAGACAATACATACAAGGAGCCACACCTATGGTCGCCCCAGTTAGCCGACACGACAAATTTTTCCGCTCTTCGATGCAAAATATTGCTATTGCACAAGAATTTTTCCAACATTACCTGCCAGGCAACTTACGCAGTGGATTAGATTTCGACGCGATTAAACTTGAAAACAGTAGTTATATCGACGATAAGCTGGGAGAAACCATCAGCGATATGGTGTATTCCTGCCCCTATAACATCGGTAGCGGTGAAGCCAAGGTTGTTTTATTGTTAGAGCATCAATCAACACCTGAGCGACTGATGCCCTTTCGGGTTTATCATTACATGTTCAATATGTTGTACAGTTTGTTAAAACAACGGCCAAAAGAACAAGCCAAAGACAAATTGCCCGCGATATATGCGCTGGTTTTTTATCATGGCAAACAAAGTCCCTATCCATACTCAATGGATCTTATCGATTGCTTTAGTGATCCGCTAGGCATAATGAAAGGTATGTTTGAAAACCCGGTGAATCTTATCGACATCGGTCAGGCATCAGATGATGAATTGAAACGGCAAAAATTGCTTGGTATGATGACTGGTGCGTTGAAGCATTGTTGGGATCGAGATATTAGTCCTTACCTGTTACAGATGGAAGATATAAATTCAATGGACTTAGGGGATCCGTTAACGTTAAAATTCGCAATAACAACATTTTATTATTTGCTCAGTGTTGGTAATATCGTGGATATTGAGCAGTTTATTGTGGACTCTGAGCGTTTGCCAGAACCAATACGAGGTGAAATTATGACAGCGGCAGAAAAACTACAAGCCATGGGTGCAAAAAAAGCCCGAAAAGAGGTCTTAGAAACAGGCCGAGAGGAAGGACGAGAAGAAGTGGCCATAAACTCATTAAAAGAAGGCGTTGACCCACAGTTTGTTGTGCGTATCACCGGACTTGAGTTAGCCTTTATTCTTAAGCTAAAAGCTCAGTTGGAAAAAGAATAAAAAAGTTATCGTCAATGCCCTCCTGCGCTAGGTTTAATAAACCAGTAAACATGCTGGCAAGGTCTTTTTCAGTATCGCTGCTCGGTGCGACAAACAGCGACTGGCTCAGATTCTCCTGATTAGGTTTTGGCAACGCGTTACGAATTACCCTATTTTACAGTCAGGGCAAAGCCAATGAATTATCGACCTGTATCGGTGCCAGCATGACTGACGGTTACCGTGAAATAAACCCACTCAACCAACAGCAAATCAGTTACCAGCCAACAGAAGGAAGATTATTGTTGTTTCCGGCCAAACAACCCCATGGTGTGGCCGCCAACCAAACGGATGAAATGCGAATATCGATTTCTTTTGATTTTATAATGACGGCGCGCGCCGATAAAGACTGGAGTGAAGACGAGAACGAAGGCTCACCAGAGTTTCTAATGCCTTCGCCACAGTATTGGCAGAAATGTCACAGCGCTGATTGATTTTGACATAACACGCCTAATTAGACATTTTCAGAGCAAGTCGTTTTATTATTCAAAAGACTATCCCAGCTATCACAGCTTAAATAAATACTTATAAAAATGCGTTATCTTGTTTTTAACTGCGGCAACACATGTTAATCTCACTGCATTGGTAGCCACTGACCTTTTACACAGTGATACCCTAAACACCCTATTTATAATAATAAGTTGCATTCACTGATGTTTGAAATTTTTGATATAGAACTCGACTCTGAGGATTACGAACAATTAGGCACTAAAGAGAAGTTTTGGTATTTATACCCAACAAGTCATGATCCCCAAAAATACTCAAAGTATCTTTTTAAATATTCTCGTGAAAATACGGGTGAACATTGGTCAGAAAAAATTGCCGAACAACTTTGTGAATGTCTTGGTATCCCCCATGCTGAATATCAGCTTGCCCAATGTAGTGGGCGACATGGAATATTTACACCAAACCTGATTGAAGGACATTGTCGGATGGTCATGGGTAATGAAGTATTACATGTGACTAATCCAACCCAATATCCAGAACCTGAGATAGGGGATAGCAAAAGAACAAGAGTCAAAGAGCATACCGTCAGTCGCGTATTAGCTTGCTTGGACAATGGAGCAATAGAGGTTCCTAA
>JBLGCB010000412.1:0-6112 GCA_047617105.1 Phenylobacterium sp.
CAATACTTTGCGGCCAACAACCCACCAATAAACGCGAATGATCAGCAGACGGTATCAAGCGCCTGATTTCATTGGGGTGTTGTTGCTCAAACGCCGCTTGCCCACTCAGCGGCTCCCACATCATCGCCAGCGCATCTTTACCACTGCCAGACCAGAGAAATTCAGCGCCTCCCAGATTGTTGTCATTGGTCCAACAAACATCAAACATATTGCCGCTATGCTTGTGCAGCGTCTGGATGCATTCACCAGAGTCAGTATTAAATACCTTAACATTATAGTCATCGTTATCCTGATAAAATCCTACCGCAAACTTGCTACCATCTGGCGACCAAGTCGAAGATGTCGGCCAATAATCTAAACCTTCAATACAATGAATCTGCTCTTCTTCTTCGACGTCCCACAGCTTAATCATTTTTGCTGCCGACCCGGCCAGCAAATAACGCCCACATGGCGACCAGTTAAATGCTTTTAATTCGTTTTCGATTTCTGCGGCATTAGGCAGCACAATTTCATTGGTGATTGCAATTTTCATCGGGTTTCCTTATTGGCTTATGGTTGTTTAATTAAATGATTGTGTTTTTCGCAACCATGACAGGTCGCAATGTGATTTATGGTTTGTTGTGCCGTTTGAGCTTTGCCACACCACCAGCAAGTGAAGCGGATATCATCGGTTAACTCTCCTTGTTTTTTGCGCCAGTTTTTTATAAACCAGCGCGAAGCACTCACAAAAGGAATACCGATATCAAAGTGGTGAAGTTTAATCAGATGGATATCGCCTTGATCAGTGCAAACGGCCAAATCCACCGGTGGCGGCCCCCATGCTGCTGCCGTTGGCAATGATGGACAAATCCATTCGAAAAGAACGCTATTTTGCTTAGACAGATCAAGTAAAGCGTCAACGGCCAAAATTTTCACCCGAACCTCGTCTCTCGCCAGCACTAAAATCGCCGCAGCATCCGCACTAAACGTGACCTGAATAATATCGCCTTGATACAAATGTGATTCGCCGATAAAGGCCAAGTTTTGCGCATCCCACAACCTTAACAACCCCTTGCTGCCGCCACAGAGAATAAACCTGCCGCAAGGACTCCATTGGACACAAGTAAGTTGATGGTCATCCACCAAAACCTGATCCACGCCCTTGTCGCCAGTTAATCGCTGCACAACCATCGAACGACCACAAACATACACAAAGGCATCGGAGGTTGGTGACCAACTGCAACTTTCAATCGCTCGACCGTAACTATGCTCGGGTTCAAACCGTTGCACCACCACTTCTTGCGCGCAATCCCATAACAGCAATTTGCTATCGTTATCACCAGAGAGAATTTGTTGCCCACAAGGTGAATAACGACAAGTCATGATCATGTTTTGATGGGTCTGATGACCACTCAATTGGATTTTGATTTTGGCATCATATTCCGCCAGATGGGCATTAAATGTGGCGGCGACAATCCGACTCTGATCTGGTGCCCAATCGCAGCTATGCACTTCATCGGTGCTGGTTTTAAATGAAGCAGCCAGTTTCTGCTTCGCAACCTGCCAAAGCTTCAGCCCGCCATCTTCTCCCGCCGTCATCAGTTGCTTACCACCTTGCGCAAAATGAGCTTCATTAATCGACGCATCATGACCACGCTCAATACTCATGGCTGAGACAACATCCGTTTTTTTCGCCCCCGCCGATGTGTGGCCATTACCGCCATGCTCACCTTCAAGCAGGCGCGCCTGAATATTCCAGCATTTCAAGGTGTTATCTGTACCCGCCGTCACCAACCCATGGCCATCAGCCGTCCAGGCACAATCCAAAACCGCCATAACGTGGCCTGTCAGCGACAACAGCGCTTCACCACCATCACTTTGCCAGACCTTAACCAGCTTATCAGATGAGGCTGTGGCAAAGTATGCCCCATCATCAGAGATGGCGACGGCATTAATATATGACTGGTGACATTGGATTTTTTGTGGCACTTTTTCGCCGAGTGTCCACAAATAAACAAACGTTTCGTTGCCCATGATTCTTGGCACGGCCAATAATCGGGGTTTATTGCTGCCATCAGGAAACCAACAACAGGCTTCTACTCTACCGCCACAATGTAGCTGTTCGACCTTTTTGAGCTCTGCTTTTGCCCCGCCATTACCAGCCATCAACTGCCAGACAAACAAATAGCGGTCATCATAACCACCAGTGGCCAGTTCTCGGCCACTATCAGACCAGCGACAACACCTCGCTTCGCCCTGATGCGCCTGCCACTGATGTATTAAGTCAAAATCAGCCCCACACCATATGCGGGCAACGCCGTCTGAGTTCACCGCCGCCAGTTTGCCATCTGACGACCAACAACAATCAAAAACGGTGTCATGATTGCTCAATAACTGATGCATTAGTTGACGGGTTTTACGCTGCCAAATCTGCAATCCACTGCCTGCGAAACTCACTGCCAAAAGATCACTGTTCTGCGGATTAACACAACAACGAGACAATTGATTGGCAACCGAATGGGTCGCCGGGATTTGCAGACGAAAAGTTTCTTCACCGCTTTGCGGGTCCCACGCCAACACCGTGCCATCAACAGATGCCGACACCACATCCGTACCACAATACTGACAACTCATAATGGCCATTACAGCAGGATGGCCACTGAAGGTCATTTCGGGATAATGAACAACATTGGATGAAACCAACTGGCCAATCGGCTGATCAGTGGCTTGGGGCAACATTTTTTCTGCCATCAAACGCACAGTTGAACCCGCTTGAGCCTGCATCGCCTGTTGAATAGTCAGTTGCGGCGTCTCACTAAGAATATGGGCATTTTGCCTGACAAATCCCGACCAAACTTTATCCTCAGCAACTTCGCTTTGGTTGAGAAATTCCAGTAGCTCCCGTTCTTTTTTGGCACCAAAAGCGGCTTCGATAAAAGCCAAATCACTGAGCAATTGTTGCGCCTCTGCCACCCGATTGGCTTTTAACAAATGATACGGGGCTTCGCTGATTTTTCGCGGGTCTTGATGTGAAAGGGTCAAAAAATAATCCGCCAACAAGTGATGAATTTGTCGTTGCTTAGCTGGGTCGTTGAGAAACTGGCCCTGAATAATCTCACCTACCGCTCGATGATAAAATTGCACCACCACGGCACCATCAATATCATTTTCACTGGTAAAAGGTCGCAAATCATCGTACAGCCGCAGCCAGACGATATCTGGCACCGATAACGTCGTTAATTGATGAAAAGCCTGTAATTGCTCAATCAACTGCTTGTCTTGTGACAGCAGAACAATGATTTCGTGTTCTGCCAACCCTTTTCGCGATGCGCCAATCAATGTCAGCACCGCATGTACTAGGGTTTCGCCATGAAACGCATTTTCGGCCAGAGACTGAACATAGTTCAGAACCACCTCAGTCAGGTTATTGCCCAATATCCCGGGTCGGTCAAACGAACGCCATTTTGCCGCAATCCCCGCTGCGACTTTAAGATATAAAGGAATACCATTATCCGCACTGGCAAACGGTTGCAAAATCAGCTGTTGTTGCAAAGGCGGTAATACCCGGTTTTGTGCCTGCATTAAATGACGCAATAAGGTGGCCCCCTGAGCTTCATTCATCTCAGGCACAGGGAAAAAAGATTCGGCTGGCAATTCAGCACGTAAAGCATGTAAAGTATCGCCGTCGGCCACGCCCAATATCCAGCGGCATTGATAACCACTGGTGATATCAAGCCAATCAGAACTAAAGCCACCAAGCTGGTCAATACCATCAACGATGATCGTCAACGGCTGATTTTGGCTGTGTTGGCCAATACACTTTTGCCGGATACATTGAGCAAAGGCATTTTTTTGTGCTTCGAGGTTCAGTGGTATCGTTATCTGCGCCGACAACTGTTCGATAATACCGCGAATCATCAACGGAAATGAATACGCCTCAGATGTCGCTCCGGCAAAGCGGATGATGACGCTTTGGTTCGGTTCACAACAGTTATCTTGCATCAGCTGAGACAAGCGCGCGATCACCGTGCTTTTACCGATGCCCGCCGGGCCATGCACCAATATAACAGGGTGATCATGCACCGCACCAAGCAGCTTTTGGCACAGGGTTTCTCTTGGCGATATTTTATCTGCGACATAAGGCTGTAAAAGTGAGTCTCTAAAAGCCAGATGTTGCACTAACTGACTGCTTTTGGGCTGCGCCGCTATCTTATCAAGATGTAGTTCAATGGCCCCGGACAGTTTGGTTTTCACCGCATCGGCAAAAGCCTGACTGTTTTGCTGATCTACATTGAATTCAATGATATTTTCAGCCGTAATAGCGTGCCTGACTTTGGCTTTTAGCTGATGACAGGCGTTCATTTCAGCCGCATCTGTCTGTTGCTGATCAGATTGGCAAATCACAGCGACAATGCCTTGGCCTGTTGGGTCATGTTGTAATGCGGTTAAAAACTCCAGTTCAGTGGCACAGGGCAAACCATTATCAACCAAATCGAGCGCCAGAATATCGGCTATCTTTCCTATAATAGCACTCAGTATTGTTTCATCGCTATCGTGTTCAGTGAGTAGATCTTGGGTGAGCAAATAATGAGGTGGAATAGCTGACTGATCCAATTGGTAGTGCCGTAATAACAGCGCCGATTCATCTGCATCCAAACGCTCAAGCCCTTGATCAAAATCTCCTTGATCAATCTGGCTCGGTAATGGCCTCCAACCATAGCGATTACCCACCATCAGCAGAAAAAATGGTGCCAAATGTTCAGCACAACGATGCACCTCGTTTAAGCATATGGCCATGCTTTGCCGAGCATTACCCGCCGCAAGAGAAATACCCCAGCGCAAATCAACGGAGCGAAAAGGCACGCCCTTAGCATGACAAATTTGACGTAATTGTTGAAAAACAACTTGGTTGAGGCTGTCACGTTCTACGTTAAAATCTGCAAAGGTAGAACTGACAAATAACCTGAAACCTGCCGTATCATGGTGATCTAGTGTTGGTTTTTCCATTGGGTTTGTGCTGATAATTGCTGGATTGAGCAAGTATAGTTCAGAAATGAAGATCGGACACTCAACCTTCGATGCTATTACTCCTGTTTTTCCCTTTCTTTGTTGCACAACCATCATCCTACCATCCAGTAAGATATTCAAAGAAGGCTAACATCTAAATATATTAAATCGCAACGATGCCTAAGGCACTTGTGCAATCAACTGGTGTAACTCAATCCAGTCGGCAGACCACTCGCTACGGTGATGATGGTGAGCATATTTGCGGATCATTTCTTTAAGCTCATCCGCCAACTCAGGGTCATGAATAAAAGGCAAAATAATGTCTTTGCGATCTCTTAACCGGGTTTTACACGCCGCATCCACCAACACCCGCCCAGTGAATCGATCAACCCTGCGAGCCACCTCAATAAAAGCTTGTAATTGCTCAGGGCTAAGCACCACACATATCTTTGAACTTAAGGTCAACAACTTGTGAGTGGCATTTTTCTTTTGTTTAATGCCAAATTTCTGTTCGTATATCAGCACAAAACGAATAAAGTATTTCACCGTGATATCACCACCATAATGTTGTAACATCACTTCAAACAAAACCCTCATGGCTGAGACAATCTCGATGGTGATGGCAGATTCACCCGCAATACAATGATTTAATATCAACTCTACCGTGGCACAAAAGTCTGCCTCGCTGCCATCGCAGTAACCCGCCAGTTCAATTAATATCAGGCTGATTTTACTGTTTTGCGGCTGCACCAACAGCTGTTGCAGGTATTGGTGATTCAGCACCGCCTTGCAATGTTTGCTGTGGGCCAACCAATAACGCACAATGGCCACTTTCAATGGGATTGATTTAACTTTGTTATATCTTGCCTTTAAAAAGTCTGGATCCGGTAATGGCAGTTTGATGGTGTTCAGCGGCATCAAAAACGCCAACAGGTTAAGCTTACACTCAAGCAATTCAACCAATATACCTTGCTCCACCTGCACCGAAGTACTTAAGTAACCGTGACATTGTTGCAATTCTTGGCGATAATCAAAGCTAAACTGACTTTCTGTTAATACTCGATAACAACTGGTCAACAAGCCAATATCCGACCCCATAAGACTCAGTAACATCGCCAATACCCGT
>JBLGCB010000413.1:0-6111 GCA_047617105.1 Phenylobacterium sp.
TTTAATCCCGCCATGCTTAACTATCAAAATCTTGCGATCACCATGGGGGATTATTGCAGCAGACGCAGTGATATGATGATGGCCCGGCAGGCTTTTTTTGCGGGTGCCTGTTTGTTCAGTGTACCAGCCATTTTGCGCCATAATAGGGTTTTTGGGTTTGATGCCATTGGGCCAAAAAAGCTGATCGGTGATATGTTAGGATACGCGCTGGTTGAAGTTTATCAGGGGCACCAAGTGAGTGGTGAAGACATCCGCCATCAATTTGAGCACCGGTTAACCAAAACACAAAAGATATTGGCAGATACGTCAATGATGCTTCATTGGTTACGCCACGCATTGACGGCCGGTCAATGGGTTGGCGCAACGCAGATTGAGCTGATTGAACAAATGCTGCGACAAAATCAGGCCACCCTGTCGCAACTTGGTGGGTTATCGATAGATTTGGATAATCATTACCTGCCACTGAAATAATGCTTTCGCTTCTGGTTTACCATATCCCACTTGAAAATTCCCTGTGATTTTCTTACACTAACGCCGCCATGACAACGTTGTCATCGTTGGTTTTGTCCTAAAATCATAACGGAAATATAAACAGGAAGAAGAAAAATACCATGTCTATCAATAAAACGTTCACCACAGTGGTTGGTGGTCTCACTTTGTTATTGTCATCTGCAAGTAGCCTGGCAGCTTTGCCAGAGCAGCACGCAGACAATCAGCTATCACCATTACAGCCGCAGGCGCTATTATCCTCACAGCCGCTATTATCTTCACAACCGCATCAAGCCTTTGCCCCAGATTCACTCGAAAACCTTGCCATCAGTTATACCGTTGTTAGCGCGCAAGACAATGGGTTTCCGGCCAAGCCTTTTAACTACCCTGACTCAGGGGTAGTACATGAGACCTATACCGACACCTTGATGGTGGCGAATGCAAAGGAAGCCGATTTTTTTGACTATGCCGATTATTATAGTTACAGCAAAGATCAAGATAATCAGAATGTCGCCAGTTATTCTGCCTTTGGTGGTTTTATTACCCGAACACTGACCTTTACCAATCCACGCAAAGGGACTTTTAGTTCTACCATCGCTTGGGGCGGCGCTGTGCTTGATGGTACGTTTAAAGCCAAAAAGACCAATGTAGTAGGTTTTGCACCAAAATCGTTGGCCAACATGGGCATTTACATGACCATCGACAGCCAAACGGGTGGGGCGTTGAGTGATGACTTGCCACCTATCGGCAGCGAAATTAGCCATTATTATGCTAAACATACCACCTTCTTTTTACAAACTGATTTGTATGATGAGTGGAAGCACAAGGGCGATTATTTTTACCAACGTCGTAACGACAATACCGCTACCGTGAATACATATTTGCGTCAATCGGGCCGTGGTATGAAGATTGATTATGTGTTTGATAATCTGACCAGCGGTTTTTGGAGCGCCACATTGGGAGATGATATCACCCTTGCTGGCCACTTTGACTATGGCACCATTTATCCACCGAAAGACCATCGTTTTGCTGGTGACATCGAACCAAAACGTGATTTTGAGTCTAGCACCACGGGTATCACTTATCCTTACCGGGTTTATTTGCCAGCGGGTTATTCAGATGGCGAATCCAGCAAAAGCAGTGAAAGTTATCCGGTGATTTATGTCACTGATGGTCAATGGGAATTCTGGAAGTATGCCCAAGCTGTCGATACCCGTAAATTGGATGTGATTTTGGTGGCTATTGAGCAGGGCCAGGTGATCGCCGAGCGGTTGATTACACCTTGCCGGGTTCGAGTGATTATTTGACCTTATTGCAAAGCGAGTTTTTACCCTTGATTGAAGGGCAATACCGTGTTGATAGCAGCCAGCGTACAATTGTTGGTGCATCTTTTGGTGGTTTGCTGGTCACGCACGCTTTTCTAGACAGTGCCAGCAGCGGATTGTTTAAAAACTTTATCGCAACCGATGCCAGCTATGGTTATATGGCGCAAGAGTATGCGTTGTTACAAGACACTGCGTTGGCGGATGTGAGTGAGTATGATGTTAACCTTTACTTGTATGGTGCAACTGCGGGTGGCAATGATTATTTTGTTGATCTTTATCATCAGCAATTGCAGGCACTTGAGATTGATGGCTTGAATATTAGTTATGTTCATGAGCAAGTACGTCATACTGAAGCCGGGTTGCCTGCGTTTGAGGTTGCTTTGGATTTGATGTTTGGTGAGTAGGTTTTGAGGGTAGGGTGTTGTTGCTTTGGAAGGCGGTGATGCTCTGCTTTTTGTCACATCTGCCTATCTCTTATCAACAAGTGAGATATCTCTCACCTGACAGTAGGACAAAGGGGTTAAAAACCTGTTACAAAATCAGTAGTGAAAATTATATCTTATTGGTTTTTTTGAATAAAATGATAGCTAATCACGTCTGTTGTGGTTGGGATATCGAAGTGATTACAAAAAAGACTCTTCTGCTGGTGGTCATTCGCCGTTAATATATCACCATCTTCTCAAGGACAGGGGGAAACAATCACAGCAAGGATTGAATAGGAACCTTCAAGGATAGAGCAGAAGTACAAGGACCGAGAGTATAACTTCAAGGATAGGGCAGGAGTTAATAACCGCAAGGATTGGGAGGACGATTTCAAGGATAGATCAATATCACCAATTCAATACCTCCAAAGACCTAGCCTGCGATACCTACCTCTGAACTAGAAAAATCCCCATAAAATGAAGTTTAAGTGGCGCTATATTTATAGGGCCATTTCGATGTTACAGTTATCGCTTTCAATTAAGTGAGTTAACTGCCCACAATGTTGAATCCTGTTATTGAGTTCAGTCTGTTGGGATTTAATATGATTTAGTATCCCATTACTAACAGAAATTGGAATGAAAGGTGTTTGGGCACGTTGATTGAAATCATCTATTTCAAGCTGTACGGTGGCCATTATATTTTTGATGTTTTTGGTTAAATCTGCAATTTGCCGATGTAATGACGGGATTAGGTTCATTTCCATATTGGTTTTCTTATCGCCTTTTTTATTTTGTTGTATTGGTAGAAGCGTTTCTGGTGGGCTGTATTCTCCGTCTCCTTGGATGATGCAGTGCATGTTTGAAGTAAAATGACATTTAAGCCAAACCAATCGATTGCCTTGTTCATCCAACGGGTGAACTTTTTGTTTGCTTTGAACGACCTCCTCTGCAACGAAAATAGGGTAGGGCGGATCATCACTATCAGCAGACAAGTCATATTCAAAATAGCTTTTACCGTCATCAAGCGTTGTGGTTTGATATGTATCCTTAGACCAAAACAAGCTTGTGGTAATTTTTTGTTTTAATAAATCAATCTGCTTATCTATCCTTTGTCGCTGGTCGGTTGTTGTAAAGCTGAATGTGATCACGGCCGCTTCAATGATCGCCATCACTTCGTTTTGGTTTTCATGGCTGGTCCATAGGCAATGACGTAATAACAAGGCATCAAGATCATGGGTTTGATCTCTGCCGTTAAAAAAGGCCGCGGCTTTGAGCAGCTTTGCCGCCTTTTGCCACCGTCTATCGGAGACGTAAACGGCTAATTCAGCCGAGCGTTGTTCAAGTGCGACGCGAATGGCATGAATGATGTCTAGCGTTTGTCGTGATAGTTGTACCAAATCGATTTTTGCCTGCCAGCTATCCCATTGCTCAGTGGTGATAAGCCATTCATCAGCGATTTCAACTTTGTTTGTAGCACCGTGGGATTGCAGTAATTGGTTAAAGTTGTCTGGTTCATCCAAGGGCATAATGCTGAGCCTGACTAAAAAGCGATCGTACAAAGCGGCCAAACTTTCATTGTGTTCGGGGATATCATTGGATGCACAAATAACCGCCTTTAAAGGGACGTTGCAGTTGAGGGTGCCATTGTGGAATCGTTTTTCGTTGATGATGGTAAGCAAGCTGTTAAGAATGGCAGGGCTGCCGCGCCAGATTTCATCAAGAAAAGCGAATTGCGCGGTCGGTAAAAAGTGGTCGGTTTTTCGTAAATAGCGATCATCTTTAAGGGCAGCAATTGAAATTGGTCCAAAAATTTCTTCTGGTGTACTAAACCGATGTAGTAGCGTTTCAAAGTAATCTGCTTGTTTAAAAGCACAGCTTAAGCGTCGTGAAACCAGGCTTTTCGCAGTGCCCGCAGGTCCGAGTAAGAAAATGTTTTGATCGGCAAGGGCGGCCAATAACGCGACCGCGATTGCTTCATTACGTTCAAAAATACCTGTTTTCAGCTGCTTAATGAGCGTGCTGATGTGGTTTTTGCTTATACTTTTAGTTTTTAGTGCGTTCATTGGCTGTCAGCTCTGCTTATGCTTAATTTCAACTTTAATAGGGTTTCTAGGTATTGCCATTGATTCCGCTGTTGTAAGCTTAAAGCGGCTTTTGTTGTTTGTGGTTGATAGTCATCTCGTAACATAGATTGTACATACTCCAGCTCAGCAGGTCCCAGTGATGATAAAGGCTGATGCCAATCTAGTTGCCAAAATGAAATGGTTGGCGGGCTGGTTGGCTTATCCCATAAATGTGGGTTGATGGCAGAGGTGATTAACAAATTAAAAGGGGTGATGGTTAAGGATATGACGACTTTGTCATGGTGGAAATCAGTGATTAATTTGAATGAAGGGAGTGACCAGACTCGGACATAATGCACTTTAGAACTGCAACACGCCAAATATTGGCCATCAGGACTAAATGCCAAATCACTGACTTTACCATCGCTAAAAGTGAGTGTGGTCAGTAACTCTCCATCTGGCAACCGCCAAACTCGAACATGGCCATCACGATAGCCACAGGCGGCGAACGTGCCTTGTTGATTAATGATGGCTTTGGTTGGACCTTGAAATATAGTTAAATTAACAACATGTTTGAGCTTAGGAAATGTCCAGAGGTTGAGGTTGTATGCCAACGCATCGCTTAAAGTCAGAAGGTATTGACCGTGATCACAAAAAGCAATGGACTTATTGGTTTTAAAGCACTCAAATGGGATTTTTGTGTGCTTCAGTGGTAACTTGTATGTTTGCACTACGGCCTTTTTTTTATTATTGACAAAAGGAGCAACCAAATAGCGGCCATCAGGGCTGAAGGCCATAGGTGTCACTTGATTACCTATGCTTGGCCTGCCAATGGTGTGCGCTAGTGAATTGCTGGTTAAATCCCAAACTTGGGCTGCTTTGTTTGATTGTCCACCAGATGTGACTAACCATTGATTGTCGCTGCTAAAAGACGAATGGCATACATTACATGCGGCGGCTCGAAATTGGTTAACCCTTGTTCCACTAGGCACTTGCCAGACCTCCACGGTGGCTTCAAGTTGCTGCTCTCCCAGTGCCACTAAATCACCTGTTTGATTGCAATTGAGATGGACAGCACCAAGTAGCGTCTGAAAGGATTTAAGTGGTCTGTGTGCATCCGGTAATGGCACAATGTTATTGATTTTTTCGTAGTTGGCCTTTAATTGCTGCCATATCCCATAATGCGCTATCGGTAGCGCCTGGTGATTGTCAAACAGTGGTTTCAGCAATGCCTGGGATTGGCTTGCTGGTGAGTTTAGGAGGGTTTCGATAACATCTGGCCAGTGCTGATTGGCATCTTTAGTCATTTGTTGGTTACCGAGTGTGCTGTTCTGGTACTTAGGTCGAAAATCCATTCGTTATCAAAGACGGATTTTAAATGCAGGTCTTTGCTGGTTCGACCAATACACAATGAATAGAATTTATTGTTGTTTGCTTTGGCATGGTCGACTTTAGCGACGATGTCATCTGTTATTTTTCTGAAAATAAGGTCAGACACCACCAGTAAATCCGCCTTGCCATAAGCGGTGCCCGTCATGAGTTGCGTGCCTAACTCTATCGATGGCTCAACATCGGTGCCACCATTATAGGAGTGTTTGAGAAATCCCAATAACTGTGAGATGCCGTTTTGGCCGGATAAGTCCAGCGAGGTAATATTTTTTGTTGACGAAAAGTTGATCAAAAAACAATTTCTTTGTTGGGATAAAGCCCTTGCTGCCATATACAGCGTTACTGCTTTGGCGATGACATCTGGGCCGCCCTTCATTGAACCACTGGTATCCAGACAAATAATCATCAGCCCCAATTCATGTT
>JBLGCB010000414.1:0-6073 GCA_047617105.1 Phenylobacterium sp.
CCCCCGCAAGAAGGTCGAGAGCCGCCAATACCCGTTGTGCCATTGACAAGGGCACAAGCACAAGTTCACTGTGCGGGTGTTACCGATCAGGTGCAACAAGACAATTGTATCGGTGATGTTGCGGTGTCCGGAGAGATTGGTTTTGCCCAGACCTATTTGCAATCACAACGTATTGGCAACAATAAATTACCTGTCACCCCTAAATTGATTTTTCCGCTGGAAACTAGTGCGGCTTTAACCGGGCCGATTGAATTTAGTTGGCATCACACTGAGGATGCAGATGGCGATGATGTGAGCTACCGTCATTGTGTATGGCCCGTCAATAAAAGATATAACGCCAATGAATGTAGCGTGGTGGCCGGTATTTCAGCGGGCGGTGCCAGTGGCGGTAATAGTGAAGGTAACAGCGAAGGTAACAGCGAAGGTAGCTGTACAGATAATGGTACAAATAATACTGGCCAACCTTGGTTGATGATCGTTATGGTGGTTTCATTGTTAATCATATTGCTACTGATTTCGATCAAGACTAAACATAGCTTGCTGGTGTTGATTGCCATTATCCTGCTGCTTGCGTTAGAAGTTGTTTATTATAGTAGTATCGACAAACAAGCTGACAAACGTACAGAATCGTCTCGTCAGCCTGTGAAGCATACTGTGACGACATTGGCGCCTGGAAAAGTCTACTTTTACAAAGTGTTGGCCGATGATGGTCAAGGTGGCACTGTTGAAAGTGTCACCTTGCGGATTAAGGTGCAATAGCTGTCAACAGTGTTTACAAGCACTTGCTGCTGGAGAAACTCACTCGCAATAAAGAGTGAGTTAAACGCCTGGTCCGATTATTTTGTTAAAACGCTGTGAATGAGGATATTTTGCCTTGGTGGTCAAACAAAGTTATAATCTCGCTCGATTTTTAATGAGCGCCAGACGCAGCACAGGGTAGAGGATATAAAGTGAATTCAATAGAAAAATGTTTTGATACTGTCAGCAAGATACTCGGCAATTTACCGACCAATTGGGTGTCACTGACCACGCATCGGCTCGATATATACGATGAAGCACAGGCAAAATCACAGTTTTTACAACAATTAACGGCACTGCAATTATCTGCTAATATTGATGAAAAAGCGTTGCAACAACTGCCTACTGCTTATGATTATATTCGTTTGGGCCATCCGTTATCGTGTGTTTTGGAATGGATTGTTGCCGAAATTAACCAGGTACCCTCCGATCAGGTCATTACATTTGCTTCCACCACCATGCCCATTTTGGCCGTTTTACGCAAAAATGCTTTAAGCGGCGAAAAAACCACCATTTATTACAACACCGATTCATCGCCATTAATCGACCTAACAAGATTAGAGCAAATCTATGGTTATAAAGTGGTAGTACAGCCAGTCACCGACGCTGATCAGATTGCCGAACACAGCGAAGGCACGGTGATATTTGTCACTCAGTCTGATCATAAAACCCCGTTAAGTACCAACGCCAATGTCGATATTAGCGTCAATATCCATCCGCATTATGGCAGTTGCATGGTGATTCATAACGGACAAATCAGTGATATTGTCAAAGATGTGCAACATGTTAGACGGCGCGAAAGTATCGCTATGGCCCCGCTTAACGCATTGTATGTTTTGCAACAGATGACCAGTGGCCAACAAACGCCAGTAGAGCAATGCCAGCCAGAAAAGGTCAACATTGCTTATGATTGCATTAAAGAAAACACCGGCACCACGGTGACTCCGCTGATTGCCTCTAGTGGTCTATCGATTCAATACGCGATGATGATGGGACTGGTCGAAAATGCGATGAACCAACATCCGGGTAAACCGATTAAACTGATTATTCCACCGAATTGTTATGGCGGAACCAACGATCAGGCCAGACGTATTGCTGATTTAATCCCCGCGGTAATGATTGTTGATTTGTATGTCGATGGCGGCCAAAATTTGGTTAGCAGCCTTGATGTGGCGCTTAAAGATGCCGCCGAGCGTGATGGCGTGCCAATTATTCTCGCTGAAATCCCCACCAATCCCAGAGTAGAAGTGCCCGATATGACCAAACTGGGCGAGGTTTTAACGACGCAAAGAACCACACCTGATGGGTCATTGGCGGTGGCACCGGTCTTTACGGTCGATCAAACCTTTTGTCCTAACGTTAAATTGCTTCATCAAGAGAGCGAACTGGCCGGGGTAAAAACCGTTTCGTATTCTAGTGGCTCAAAATTTCCCAGCGGTGGACGTTGTATCGCTGGTTACTGCACCACCAATCATGCGGCAAGAGACATTCAAGCTGTTATCGCCAAACACCTGATATTGACCGACAATGGTGCAACCGCCAATCAGTTAAATACCTTAGTTGAAAATATGCCGTCAATGCCACAGCGTATTACCAAGGCGTACCATAAAACCGTCGGGTTTGTCAGTCATATTCACAGCGTACTGCCTAATGCGAAAATCAATTTTATCGAGGAAGGTTTGGCTGAGCGAGGATTTACCCCATCAGTATTTTCGCTGGACTTACCATCAACAGGGGCTACCGCCCAAGAACGTGAAACCAATAAAAGGATGCTGAATTTAAAATTAATCGAACATATGATTAAACGCCACCCTGAAGATTGTAAATACTGCGTCAGTTACGGACAACTTAAAGGCAGCTATTGGACCATTCCGGCCACTTCGACTCAGGGCACCACCAAAGAAAATGACAAAGATTATATTGTCCGTGTCGCGCTTTCACCTGAAACCGATGTGGCAAAATTATCGCTGTCGTTTACTGAGTTTTGTGGTGACGAGAATTTGATTTAACTATTGGGCGCACTCATCTTTCGCTCCATAACGGCGTTATTTTCGTACTCAAACAGTTGCATATGACCTATATGCGCCTATTTTCCGTGCGATAATGCCTTGTTCTGAAGCGAAATCTGTGCACGCCGAACGCACTCATGTTTTTTTAGGTTTTTGGCCATGGATGGCCTTATGCAGGTTTGCTGGGTGCAAAAAGCCAGTAAAATTGCCAACAAGCTCGATTTGGCCTAGGCTGAATAGTGCCTATTGCAATAAAGAGAGTAAATGATGGAAGAAGTAAGCTTACAAGACATTCACTTTATGTTTTATGATCATCAAATCGCCCAAATCAAATTGTTAATCAACCAAGACCCAACACTGGCCACCAAAGAATTTGAAAACGACAGTCACAAAACCCTACTACTACTGGCCATCGAACATAACAATTTAACTATCGTTAGCTTGTTACTGGATAAAGGCGCGGTTGTGGCAACTCAACCCAAAAATGCCATCGAAATGCTGCTCGAGCACTGTTACGAGCCTAAAGGTTCAGCCAAACGCGTTGGTATTCTCAAGTTACTGGCCAAACACGGCGCACCGTTGCCGACATTGGATGACAACAAAAGCTGCTACATTTTTATTCAAAACACCCTAAACTTCCTCTATCGAGGGGCTGATTTGGCGGTAGCACAACAATTGCACACCCAAGGGCTTGATTTTGCAAAAGCAGAACAACAGGCCGATAACTCAATAGTCCTGCAATGTATTCGCCACAACCATTATGAAGACCTTAAAAGAACCGAAAGTCTCATCGAATTTATGTGTGACATTGGCTGTCAAATTTTTGAAGAGCGCAGTTATGACGGTTCGACCATCAAAGTAGCATTCAACCATCATCTCTATGGCTTAACCGACAAATGGCTCGATATGGGTCTGACGTTTGATAAAGAGGGCGGCGATTTGTTTTTCGCCATCGCAGAAGATCACAAAAACATTCCCGAGGCTCTGTGTAAACGCCTGATTGGCGACGAACCCAACATCAATCGCAAGTGTAGCTACGGGCAACCCGGGTTGCATAAAGCGGTGTGTTATTCAAACAACAGCTTTATCCGCTATTTTGCCAAAAACGGCGGCGATCTTAACGCTGTGGATGAAGATGGCGAAACCGCCTTGACGTTTGCCGTTAGCCTCACCCGTGGTGAGCAAATAAAATTGCTGATAGAGCTTGGTGCAGACTTAAACTTGCTCACCGCCAAAGGCAGAACCGCCCTAGATATTGCCAAAACTAAAACGGGTATCAAGCGGGTTACCGAGCAATTGATCAAAGCCGGGGCAAAAACCAGCGCCGAGCTGGCAGCCGAAAATGGTGATGCCAACCCGCTGGATTCGATAACCAATTTGATTGAACCCGGCGAAGCCTGGGTGCTTGGGGCCTTGGACGGCATTAAAACCCTGAATGAAACAAAAATGATTCAAATGGAGCTGTTAATTAACCACTGTCTTGAAAATAATAGCCCCAAACCTTCCGCTAAATGGCTTAAACAAGCCAATACGCTGGTCGATAACATTGGCAGTGACTGGTATCAAGCCCAATTGCTCAGTTTTTTGCCTTTGGTCAAACAAAAACGTATTGATGATGTTCCGCATGATGAAGACTATGGCGATTACGACACGGGTCATGAGGACTTCATTAGCGAAAACAATGCCCGCTTGTTAAAAGGCCTGCTTTGGACTTGTAGCCGCTATGACGATAGCGCAATGTGCCAAACCTTGCGGCAATTTGCGGTAGACTTTTATAAAAAAGTATATGGTATCGGTATGCGCAGTGCCAAACTGGCTAACGCCGCACTGTTAGCGTTGGCAAAAATGCCCGCTGATGCCGGCTTAAAAGAGATTATCGTGTTGCGCGCCGCCACCAAATACAACCCCGCCTTGGTCCACATTAACCGAATTTTTGACAAAATAGCCTCAGACCGAGATATTAGTTCAGATGAACTGGCCGATTTATCAGTGCCAGATTACGGTTTGACTCAGTTAGGCGGCTATCGTAAAAAAATTGGTGCCTTTACCGCACTGATTAAACTGGCTGAAGTGGGCAAATGTGAGTTTACTTGGGCAACCGCTGAAAAAAGTCAAAAGAGCGTACCCGCGACCATCAGCAAAGCTTACCCGGACCAAGTTAAAACCCTCAAAGCCATGGTTAAAGAACTCAACACCGCAACCAGTGCCCACATCCAACGCATCGAAAAACTCTACCTAAGAGACGGCAGTCTGGATATATCCACTTGGACTGAGCAATACATCGACCACAAGTTGGTGGGTTTTCTTGCACGACGCTTGATCTGGCGAGTGGTTGACGACAACACCACCCTTGATGTTATATATAGCCCGGCAGGTTTTGTTAATGTTGATAATCAAGTGATTGAATTGCCACCAGAGGCAAACGTGACACTATGGCACCCTATCTTGTGTGATGCACAAACAGTGCTGGCTTGGCGCAATTGGATGGTTGCGCATGAAATACGTCAGCCATTTAAACAGGCCCATCGGGAGATTTACGTACTCACCGATGCCGAGAAAAAAACCGCCACTTATAGCGAACGCTTTGCCAATCATATTCTCGGCCATCAACAATTTCACGCTCTGACCGAACAGCGGGGCTGGCAACAAACCCGGGGAGGCCAATGGGACGGTGGTCAAGAAAATTCTGCCACCAAAAAACTAAAGAACCACAATATCATGGTTGAGTTTGACGCCGAAGGTATTGATGAATTTGGCACCACCGACAGCGGCATTTATCAATATGTCGGCACTGGTAAGGTCTATTTTCATAGCGACAAAGCAATCAAGCTGAGCAAACTGCCACCATTATTGTTTAGCGAACTGATGCGGGATATCGACTTGTTTGTTGGGGTCTGTAGCGTCGCCAACGATCCTCAGTGGCAGTATCAAGAGCGGGATTATTGGCAAAATCAAAGTTTCGGTAAACTGTCGAATATGGCCCAAACCCGCAAAGAAGTATTAACTGCCTTGCTCCCCAAACTCAAAATCGCCGCTCAACTGAGCATTGAAGACCGATTTTTAGTGGTCAAGGGCACAAAGACCCACTATAAAATTCACCTGGGTTCGAGCAATATATTGATGGCACCGAATGACAGATACCTGTGTATCGTTCAATCCCGCAGCAAAGTCGACGTGCTGTTACCCTTTGAAGGCGACATCGGTTTAAGTCAAATCCTGTCCAAGGCGATGATGCTGGCCAATGATCACAAAATCAAAGATCAAAC
>JBLGCB010000415.1:0-6072 GCA_047617105.1 Phenylobacterium sp.
ACATTTAAAGCCACAGCAAACTTTTGCACCGAATATTCTGGATTATGATAACTTATTGTGTTCATGCCAGCTTGAATTAAGTAAAGGCGAGCCGCGTCATTGTGGTAATGCGAAAGGTAGTTGGTATGATGCATCACTATTGGTTTCACCATTGGATAGTACTTGCGAACAACAGTTTACGTTTACTTTAGATGGGTATATTAACCCCGCTGGTGATAACGCTGCGAGTGTTCAAACGATTAAGCATCTTGCACTAGATAGTGACAAATTACGGAATATGAGAGAGGCTGTGATAGAAGCATTTATAATGGACGATGATATTAGCTCAGTAGAAGTCGAACGTTTTATTACCTACTATCTACTTAAAAAAGATAATCGCTTTAACGCTTTTCATACCACCATTAGCAGCTTAACTCAGGAACTCATTAAATTGGCTCCAAGCTAGGTTAACAATGTTGTTGGCGCTTAGTTCAATATTTGGGTGCCCACTGAATATATTCTCGGGGGGCACTTGACGGTTCAAAACATTGGGCACCGCTGCATTGGCTTTGACAATATCCTTTTAGCGATTGCCGCTGGTGGTATTTGCGGGGGCTTTTGTTATTTTGGTTATCTGGCTGAGCTATATGTGTTATTTATTCCTACTGGTATTGTGACCTTGGTGTGTTTTGTGTCGGTGCTATTTTCTCTTTATGTGGTGATTTGCGATTGGCGAGCTAAAAAGCCAACAGCCGATAAAGATCATAAAACCCCCTAATCCATCTGCTTTAAGATCCAGAATCAAATAACCCGCTATCTGCGTACTCCCGATTGGACAAGGTGAGAATAAAACCCGCCCAGTACAGCGGATGGCGGTAGCGACCCTGGCTGGCAAATTGGCGCTGAGTCAGGTTTAAGGCGGCAATGGTGTTGCCGTGTTGCTGTTTTAGCTGTTGATAAAAAACGCGCATAAACAGTGCGGTGGGTTTGTCGGGAATGGGCCAAATAGTGCCTATCACCGCTCCGGCACCTTGTGATAATAGACCTCTGGTTAAGCCGTTAAATCCCTCGCCATTATAAGACCGTCCCAGTGTGGTTTCGCAACCACTGACCACCACCAATCTGGCGCCGAAGGGTTTGCTGAGCAGTTCTGTCAGGGTTAAAAATCCTGCCTGACTGCGTTGTTGCTCATCTATCACTGAGGTGGCAATACCGACAATATCCGGTGTTTTAGGGTTGAAATAGCCATGAGTGGCAATGTGCAGCACTTTGGCGTTGCGTATATTCTCTGACATCAACGCTGTATTGGTCGCTTTAGATCCGGTTAGCACCGCCACATTGGCCTGGCTAAAGGTTTGACTAATGGCATCGGCTTCTTTGGCTGTCCAAGGGAGGCGGACAAGGTTTTGATTCCAACTGCGATATTGATGGTCATCAGTGGTAGGGGCTGATAAAAGCGCTTCTTGGTTAAACACTGGGTCGGCAAATACCGCAATATCGATGTTTGAATGGGTGGTTTGGCCCCTTGGTGTGGCAAAATAAGCTGCCGTAGAATACGTCGTATGGAGTTGGTATTGAGTGATCAATGGCTGATAACGCTGAGGGTTTTTGGCGATATTCAGCGCTGCAAAAGGTAATCCCTGCACCGCGCCGTCTTGCACCACGATCAATCGTTTAAGAGGTTTTTGGCTGTTAATGATGTCCAATGGTAGCAATTGGTTAAGTTGCTGCAACAGTTCAAGTGGTAGTAATTGTTGTTTAAACTGCGCCCGCAACATAGACACCTGTTGCTGCAATTGAGTCGCATCGGGTAGCGACAACACTTGCCAGTCGATTTTGCCAATGGCAAACACTAGGCTCACCTGTTCGCGGACATAATAACGCAGTAATAATTGATCTTCGGCTAAGTTTTGCTGCACTTGGGTTATGCTGAGTGGTTTATTGCCTGCGTCCAGATTATTAGTAGGTGTTGGCGCATAAGCGAGATAGGCTTCGGTGGCATCATCGAGGGCTTTTAACGCCTGTTGACGTTCGGTGTGGTTGGCGGCATTAACCACTGCTCTTTCGGTGGTTAAGCGTTGTTCAAATAAAGCCTGTAATGGTTGACTTTGGTGATGATTGGACTGCTGCGCCATCTGTTTACGTCTTTTCGTCAGGTTTTGACTTTGGTATAACGCCAGCACACTAAACACCTGTTGTTGTAGTTGTTTGCCCAATTGGCGATCATGGCTTTGATTGGCCAATGCGATTAACGCCGCGACATATTCACTAATCAGGGTTGCGGTTTTATTGCGCCACATCAGCCCGGAACGACTGGTATCCAAACCTTGACGCACTTTATCGATAGTCGCTAGCGCATTTTGTGTCACCACGGCGAGTTGTTTGGCATCCTGATTTTTTAGCGCATATTGAATCAGTAATGGGGTAAGGGTGAGGTAATGGGATGGGGTTAAATCGGCTTGGTGTTGGCCTTGCAAACGCGCCACAAGCGCCAAAAATACCGTCATATTGTGTTGTTGCCAGGCGATTTGTAATTTTAGCAGCATCGCGTCAATGCGTTCATGGGCTAATATGACTTCGGCATCTGACGCTAGGGCTTGTTCAATCCATTGATCGGCCTCTTGCCACTGTGCCAGTGCCATATGATCACGGCTTAAATCCAGCAGCACCCGAACCGTTTGTTCAGGCGATATTTGTTGCGCTAACGCTAAGCTTTGTCGATGGCTGTCAATGGCTTGGTTATATTGCCCCTGCGCGCGCGCCACATTGCCCAAACCCCGTAATACTGCTGCTTGAGCATAATGTTGCTGTTGGCGTTCAAACCACGAAAATGCCCGCAGATAAAACCGTTTTGCGGTATCATAGAGGCCATTATCACTATATACATTGGCTAGGTTGGTATGCACATTGGCGCTGGTATGATGGCGAGCGGTTTTTTCCAACAATACCAACGCTTGACGATAATACTTTAGCGCTAGGCCTGGTTGCCCTTGCCAGCGGTAAGTTAACGCTAAATTATTTAACAGTTCAATCGCACCATCATCACTGCCAGATTGTGATAAGTAAGATAACCCCAGCAGTAACGACTTTTCTGCCTGCTGATAGTCGCCCTTGAGGGCAAAATAACTCCATTGGTGATTGAGTAACTGACCCAGTAAATGAAAGTCTGACTGCTGACGGGTATCAGCAATGGCCGCGAATATTTTGCGGTAATACTGGTCAAGATTGGCTTTTTTTCCTTGCTGAAAAGCATCGAGCATTTCGCTTAAAGCCAGTTGTGAACGTAACAGTTGATGCACCGAAAACCCCCAATGGCCACTCTGATGAGATGGTGCCAGCGATGTCAAAGCTTGGCCAAAAGCCGATATTGCCTCAGGGAGTTGGCCATTTAATAACAAGGCTTGGGCATATTGAATTTGGCCTTTGCGCTGATATAACTTAGCTTGTTCACCCGCCAGCTTGCGGGCGCTGAGCAACCCTTGCTGAGCCATGGTCACTGCTTGTTGGTAGTATTCACCGTCTGATAACAGCTGGCTATAAATCAGCAAGCAATGGGCACGTAGTGGATGGTTGTCATCAAGGTCAGTTAAGATAGCTTCCATAGCCAATTTTAATTGACTGTGGCCAGCATGGCTTAAATGCGCTAACTTAGCCACTTTATTAAGGGCGGTAAAGACTTCTGAGTGGGCATTAATTTGGTCATTTGGCACAGGGGAAAGTTGCCATAACAAAGGCGTTTGGCTGTGATACTGTGGTTTGACCATGATGCGATAATGTTTGCTTTGTGGTGCTGACGGTAAGACCACAAACTCGGTGGCCAAATATTGCTGCGGATCATTTTGTTGCCACAATAACTGTTCATCGGCATATACCGCAATCACCATGGGTTGATTGATTTGCCCAAAACGTAAGACTTGCAGGGTGTGTGGGGCAACGGTGGCAACGGTCGCCAGTTGCCATTGATTTGAGGTTTGTGCAACAACCGGGTGGCTGATAAAAATCGTCAACCACCCAATAAGATAGCGCCAAGTTAGTCGCCATTTATCCAGTTGCAAAGGTTTTCGCCAGGCCAATCCAGGTCCAGTAAGTGATTTTTGGTCCTTCAGAATTGTCCATTTTATACCAAAATAATTGATCTTTAAATTCAGGAAATAACTGACCATTTTCCTCAACTTTATCTGGCATCTCTCGTATTTGCCATTTACGCAATACCCAGCCCTGAATATCGCCAAAACGCCGTTCAAAGTTGATATTATCATCTTCAAGGTATAAGCCTTTGTCGTCTTCTTTTTCGTATAGTCTTAGCGATGAAATAATCGCTTTCGAATTACCAGCCCAATGGCCTTTGGCTTCAAATTCAAGGTGGCTGATACCACCGGGTTCGTCTACCACCCGTGCCATCACCGAAAAACCCGATGTCTCTTCCGGATGGTAAATACTGGTGAGTGTTAACTCGCTATAATTGACTTTACGCGCATCCCCGTCAAAATTCCACTTTTCAATGTTCATAAATCCCCCTTAGCTTATTCATTCACGAAATGGATCAGATCAAGCATACTCAGCCTTGAACCATCACTTGTTTGTTTATTGGCTTTGTTATGACCTTGAGAATGGCCCAAACGATAATAAAACCTGTCCAGCAGGGGTTGCACCGCTTCATCGATAACCACCTGGCCGATAGATTTCATTAATACCTCGGCAATGATAATACTGCCGACCTTGCCCATATGGGCAGCGGTATGGCCTTTTTGCTCCCAATCAATGTTTTGTGAGGTATCATTTTCAATCAGCACATAGGCCCATAACGGCAATTGTTTTACCGGAAATGGTCCTTCTAAACCTTTTAAAGGCGATGCTTTGTAGTTGGCTATAGGGTGATCTTCCATAGCGGTTGCCTTTGCTAAAGGAACATCTGCCATTATTTGCTCAACAAACCAGTTGCCGGGCAGCAACTCTGCCTGTTCTCCGGCTTCTAGGTTGGCCTCAATCATATTGAGGCCATTGAAACCAGCCACCGGAATATTACGCATAAACTCACTGATTTTTAAATCAATGCGACTGGCATTTTGGCTGTTGGCATAACCCTTGGTGACCCGGCCAAAAAATAAATACCAATCGATGACATGCTCAGGCTCGATAGCCTCATGGTGCAGGTTGGGTCTGATGAATAAATCCATCAGTTTCACCACATCAGCCCCCTGTTGCAATCTATAGTGGCTGCGCACCATGCTGTGACCCATGCGAAAAGCCGCATGACTAAATTCGCGGGGAATATCGGTCATGGAATGGCCTTTGAGCAAAAACAATTGACGTTCAAGGCAATACACTTGATAAATGGTGGGGTGGAGTAATTGAAATAAAAACTCATCGACCACAATGCGATGGAACACTGCCGTGACAAAATGGCGTACTAATTGAAATTGGTCAGAACCACGATCAACATGACCATTAAAATAGCTATCAATCACTTTATTATGCAATTTTTGCCAAAACAGGTGTAACTGGGCAGTAATCACATTGCCATCATTGCGGATATCAGGAATACAAACCTCTTTTTCATTACGCAGCAAATCAGTGCCATAAGCGGCTTGTTTGGCTCTGCCGAAAAAGAACTTACCGTGTTTTGAAAAGTAAGCGTCGTCTTTTTGAAAATTTGTATTGCCGTAAATACTGGCCAGATCCAAATTGGAGGAAATTGACGATTCTTCAACAAAGGCTCGAACATCACTACCTTCACGAGATGCGGGTACAATATCATGGGCAATCATCTGGCCGAAATAGGTCATTCCGGCGGTTAAATCGCTGTCTCTGGGGTCATTTTCTGACACCAAATACATGATCCTTTCCATTGCTTCGATATCTAACATAGGTATTGTGGCTTGGATGTCTATGCTAGGTTTTTTAAATAACCAGGCATTTGGTGGTTTTTTCAATTCTGGTTTCATCTTCAACTCCTGCACCTTTTTTAGTGCGGTCATAAAGTGAATGGCAGGTAGCAAACCCTGAATTAACGGATTTAGTTACCCTCTGATTTGTGCTACTTATGTTGCCAATAACAAATTAGCTGCTGGCATTGCTGATTGGTGAGGTCAT
>JBLGCB010000416.1:0-6071 GCA_047617105.1 Phenylobacterium sp.
TATATGCATTTGTGATAGCAGTGCTGGCCTCGTTCAGCAGCTTTTCAACCCTGGCGTTGACCAAACTCACGGCCAGCATTGATAAAAATCCGGTGATGGTCAACGAATCATTGATCTTAACCATAGATGCCAACGATTCGGTTGATCCCAGTCTGTTGAATACCTCAGCGCTGCTGAGAAACTTTGTGGTCGGCAATACTTCCACCAGCAGCCAGACCCAAATCGTCAATGGCAGCGTCACGCATCTAACCAAATGGACCACCGTGCTTATCGCCCGCACCCCGGGCAATTACACCATACCAGCCATCACCGTTAAGGGCATATCCACTCAGCCAATCTCTGTGCGGGTTATCCCCCCAGCCAAACAAGTCGCTGCGGGTAAGCAAAAAGACGTCTTTATAGAAACCAGTATTGACAGCCAGCAGGTGTATTTACAAAGCACCATTCGTTACGTCACCAAACTTTATCTCGGAGTAGAAATTCAGCGCGGCAGCCTAACAGAACCAAAAATGGAAAATGCCAATATCCTGCAACAAGGCAAAGACGCAGAATTATCAGAAATCAAAGATGGCAAACGCTATCGAGTGATCCAACGGGTATACGCCATCACCCCTCAGCGCAGTGGTGATTACATCATCAAATCGCCGATGTTTAATGGCGAAATGGTGGTCAACCAGCGTCGTTCATTCTTCTCTGGGTTTAACAACTCCAAACCACTGAGCCTGATGGGTGAAGACATTAACGTCACCGTCAAACCCATCCCTGACAGCTACTCAGGCCAATGGTTACCCAGTGCCATGGTGGCATTGCACGAACAGTGGCAACCAGATACTCAGCCATTCACCGTGGGCGAACCGGTCACCCGCACCATCACCCTGACCGCCATTGGTGTTAACGAAGAGCAATTGCCAGAAATCTCATTACAATATCCCGCAGGCGTTAAAACCTACCCTGATCAGTCGGCACTTAACTCGGTAGTCAGAGACGAACAACTGATTTCTCAGCGTAAAGACAGCGTCGCCATCGTGCCCACTCAGGTTGGCGAATTAACCTTACCCGAAGTGAAAGTGCCATGGTGGAATACCCGCACCAATCAGATGCAATTTGCCACTTTACCGGCCAAAACCATCACCATCGAAGCCTCAAAAACAGGCAATGTACCACTCACGCCGATTGGCTCGCCAGATAGCCAAAACAGCAGCCCACGCCAAGGGCCACAAGAAATACAAACGGTGATCAAAGAAGTGGCCATCAACGGTTACCTGACCTGGTCATTTTTGGCGGCATGGCTTATCACCGCGTTGTTATGGCTGTTGCATGTGCGCCATTTAAGCAATACGACGCCGACGACCAAACCAGCTACGGTTAAAACCGGCGCATCAGCCAAAGCACAATGGAACCACCTGGTAGAAGCGTGTAACAGCAATGCCGCGTTCTCAACCAATAAAGCCATGCTCGACTGGGGCAAGGCTCGCTGGCCTGAGCAGTCGTTTACCTCGACCTTAGAGATGGCGATATTTTTAGGCGCAGATAGTGTCATAGCCGAAGTTAAAACGTTACAGCAGCAGCTGTATAGCAATGGCGAGGATGGTCAATGGCAGGGTCAGACGTTGCTTGAACAGCTTAAGCTGCATCGGGAGCCTAAGGCGGTTGGCAAAGAGACTGAGCTTAATCCGTTGCATCCGGCTTGATGATGCGCTAATGGGGCTTTAATTAACCTTCAATGGTGGGTTACGGTTTTTCGTTCCTCAAAACCTAACCCACCCTACGCACCTTTATCCACAGACACAACCCCGCCCCGCATCATCAACAGAATCAACACCGCACAGCCTTTTTTTCTTCCCTTTAGACGCCTTCCACCGTATTATCTGGGGGTAAATTCATAGCTGGATAAAAAAACTTTGATTTTTGGTGGAAAGAAAAAAGACAACGTCACGGTCTTATCCGATATGGCTGATAAAACCAGAAGATACGAAGCACTGGTTAAAGCTTACCATGGTGATATTTTTAGATACGCCTATTGGTTGGTCGGCGATCATGCTGTGGCAGAAGACATCACCCAGGAAGCCTTTTTAAGGGCCTGGAAATCGCTTGACTCGCTTAATGAACTCAGCAAAGCCAAGTCGTGGTTAATCACCATATTGCGTCGTGAAAACGCGCGTCGTTTTGAACGTAAGCAATTTAACTTGGTCGATATTGACGATCACCAGGTGGTTGATGATCAGGCTGTATCCACAGAAGATACGATGGAGCAGCAGTTGATCCAACGACAAATGATGAAACTGTCAGCAGAATACCGTGAACCCTTGTTACTTCAGGTTGTTGGTGGTTTTAGTGGCGAAGAAATCTCGCAAATTCTCGGGTTAAATAAAAACACCGTGATGACGCGACTTTTTCGAGCCAGAAACCAGTTAAAAGACAACCTTGAAACCACCTGAACCGTGAAAGGACAGTACTATGGATGATTTAGAATTCCGTCGAAAAGTCTTTGCAGACCCTTTATGCGACGATAAGGAACTGCAAAAAACCGCAGCCTCAGACCCTGCAAAACAAGCATTGCTTGATGATGTCAGGCAATTTGATGACAAGCTCAAACAAGCTTTAAATATCGACGTGCCAGCCAACTTGGCTGCCCAGATATTGGCAAGACAAAACCCGCAAAATCAACAAGCGGCCAATCAAAGCGATTACCAGAGTAAGCAAAAGACCCCCCTTGGCAAACGTCATCTGGCCTTAGCCGCCTCTATGGCTTTTGCTGTGGGTATCGCGGTGCAAACCTTGTACACCCCATTTAATCCGGTCAATAGCGGCGAATACAGCTTGGCCCACCTTGACCATGAAGCATCCTACTTACATGGCGCACAGGGTGATAACACGCTTGAACAGGTGAATATTAAACTGGCACGTTTTGGCGGCAAGTTTGAGCAGCCTATGGGCAAAACCGTATTTGCCAACTTTTGTGATTTTAACGGCGTCACCAGTTTACATCTCATTTATGAAGATGCCGACCAGAACCGCATCACCGTCTTTATCACCCCCAAAGACAGTGAGTTTAACGAACTTAAATTTGTTGAAGAATTTGCCAATGACCAATATGTCGGCAGAGGTTTGGCGTATGACGGCGCTAAAGTCACCATCGTCGGTGAAAACCAAGCCGCCATCAACCGCTACAGCCAAAAGATTGACCAGAGTTTGAATTGGAAGATTTAATGGTTGTGTGATGATATCACACACAATGATTTATGTTTTTAACAGTGAGTGTTACTATGTCACTCACTGTTAACTAACTTGATCAAACCGATGCTAAGCCGAATACTAAAAATACCAACAATGGCCTCTGCTACACTGCTGTTACCAATACTTCTAACATTAGCGGGTTGCCAAAAACCCCAGTCAGTCACTTTGCCTTTTCAACTGAGCTATCATAACGAAGCGGTTGATTGCGAAAACTTTCCTAAGGCGCTATCGCTAGTCCCCATCAAGCTCAAAGACTTTCGCCTTTACCTGCATGATATCGAATTGCTCAACGCCAAAGACCAATGGCAGCCGCTGACCCTAGCACAAGACAGTTTGTGGCAACACGACAACACCGCACTGCTCGATTTTGAAAATGCCCAACAAGGCTGTAAACAAGGCAACCGGGGCGTCAATCCACAAATTACCGGCACCATCGACGCTGGCGACTATAAAGCGCTACGCTTTAAAATCGGTGTGCCCTTCGAGCTAAATCATAACAACCCGATGATAGCCGCCCCGCCGCTCAACCTCGGCACCATGCATTGGCACTGGCAAGGTGGATACAAATTTGTCCGAGCAGAATTTTTGATCAATCAACAACCCCACCGTTTTCACTTAGGCAGTTTGCAATGTAAAGGCGAAGTGGGTGCGATCAGTCATTGCGAAAAACCCAATCGACCGCAATTTACCCTCAACGGTTTTAAAGTCAATCAAAGCAATATCAAGGTATCGTTGGATGGGCTATTAGACATGACAGACTATCCCGCTAGCGATAAAAAATACCTCACCTGCATGGGTGGCACTGGTCATCCCTGGTGCCACAATGCCCTTAAATGGCTCGGGTTAGCCGACAGCAAAGGCCAAAGCATGTTTTCAATCAATCAAGGATAACGATGAGTACAAAAAAGGCAGCGCCTAACACCCCAAAAAACACCTTTAAAGTTCGCTCTCGCTGGTTACCACTGGTTAGTATTTTGCTGGTCGTGATCATCTACCTGAGCTTTTTTGGTCAAAGCCAATATCAATGGCAACTGCCTGATGACATGGTGCCACCAGTGGTGCCCAAATCAAATCCCATCAGTCAGGCCAAAGTCGACCTGGGTCGCCATTTGTTTTATGACAAACGTTTGTCAGCCAATGATAGCGTCTCTTGCGCCACTTGCCATCTGCAAGAAAAAGCCTTTACTGACGGCGAAGCCCAATCAACGGGTTTATTTGGTGACAAAACCCCACGCAACTCGATGAACCTGACCAACATCGCCTACAACCAGAACTTCACCTGGGCCAACCCATTAATGACCGAACTCGAACACCAAGCAAGGTTACCATTATTTGGCGAAACCCCGGCAGAAATGGGTCTGGCTGGCGTAGAACAAGCCGCGCTTGAGAAATTAAAAGCAGACCATACTTACCAACCGCTGTTTGAAGCGGCTTTTGCTGATCAGCGACCAAAAGAAGAGAGCTTAAAGGAATTAGCGCAAGAGCAACAATCACCGTTGTTTAGCATGAACAACGTTATCAATGCCATCGCGTCTTTTGAGCGCACCCTGCTCTCTTTTAACAGCCCTTACGACCAATATCTCGCAGGTCAATCTGATGCGATTGACGATTCGGCCAAACGTGGCATGAAATTATTTTTTTCTGAACGTACAGAATGTTTTCATTGCCATGGCAGCTTTAACTTTAGCGACAGCAGCCTGCATCAGAACACCACCGAAATCGCCGAGCGTTTCCACAACAACGGCCTGTATAACGTTGACGGCAATGGTGCCTACCCTAAGTCTGATCGCGGTCTGTTTGACATGACCTCACACCAAGACGACATGGGCAAGTTTAAAGCGCCAACGTTAAGAAACATCGCCGTCACCGCCCCGTTTATGCACGATGGTTCTATTGCCACCCTTGAGGGGGTAATTGAGCACTACGCCAATGGTGGCACCGACAAACGCGAAGGCAAGAACAAAGGTTTTGGCAGCGTCAGCCCGTATAAAAGCCAATTTGTGTCTGGGTTCACCCTAAACCCGCAAGAAAAAGCCGACTTACTGGTTTTTTTACACAGCCTGACTGATGACACGTTTTTAACCGATCCACAGTTTTCAGACCCTTGGGTGAAGGGGGACTAAAAGCGAATACTTGGAGCATTTTGTCTCGAAATGTCGAACCACCCTGAAGTGGAGCCATGGCGGTCCGACGTCTCGGGGGCGACAGGGCAACCACAGGGATGTTTGAATCACGAAAGCAGTCGACATTTTATATCGAGTTAGTTTAGACCAAATTGGAGAATAATAAGATGTGCACCGCCAGCTGGTTTATCACCAACCAACAACTGCAACTCACATTTAACCGTGACGAAAAGAAAACCCGCAGTGACGCACTGCCGCCGCAATTGCGGGTTATCGATGGCATAAAGACCCTACAGCCAACAGACCCTGACGCAGGCGGCACTTGGATGAGTGTTAACGAAGCGGGTATTATCGTCTGCCTGCTGAACAACTACCGAGATACATCCTCTACTACACCTATTACTACACCCACTTCAACCCCTTGGACCAGCCGAGGTAAGCTGGTGCAACAACTGGCCACCCTCACCAGTCATCAAGCGATAGATGCCGAACTGGCCCGCCAAACATTGTCACAATACCAGCCATTTCACCTGATCATACTGAGCCTTGAGCAGCAAATGTTATTCAACTGGAATGGCAAACAACTCACCGAAGGCATTGCTCCCGCTTTTTTAACCTCATCGGGTTTTGACACCACTGGCGTGTTAGCTGGCCGAGCGCAACAATTTATCGCCAGTAACATCGATTCAACGCAGGCAGCACTGGCCTTTC
>JBLGCB010000417.1:0-6056 GCA_047617105.1 Phenylobacterium sp.
TCTACCCGCATTAGTTCCATAAACAGAAATTGAATCATATAAAAATGAAAATGACATAAATCTTCTGTACCAAGTCATGCTTTTACGTAAACTACGCTGTTCTAGCGCAAAAAAAGCACCTTCATCGATACGATTTCTAACATTTTCCATTGAAAGCTTTAAAACTCTGTAAGCTTGAAATGATTGAGGTGAACTGGTATCTCTAAAGTTTTTAAATGGTGGAAAAAAGGTGTCTTGATGCAGTTCACAACCGTAAAATATCGGTGCTTTATGAAAAATACAGTCAGTAAAAACCGAACTACCTGTGAATATACGGTTATCAAACTGAATACTATCAAAAAACTCGGCACCAGCCATATTAATGCTTTTAATCAATTTCCTCTCGTCAAAGTCCTCATTACTACCTTTTTGTGAGGCTTGCATGTTCAATCGCCCTCTAAACTTAGTTTTTAAGAAAGTTATTCCACTATTGAAACGGGTATTAAAGAAATTGGCTTCATCAAAGAATTCGGCATCAGAAAACTCAATATCACCTACAATTGTGCCGTTTGTAAAATGAATGTAACCATGAAACTGGCAGTTGTTAAATGATAATACATCTTCAATTCTTAGATCAGAAAAATCAATATCACCTGGGAAAACAATGCTACGTAAGTCTCCCTCATTACCAGAAAGCGTCTTGGTTTTTGCATCAAAATTGAGTAATTCGAATATTGAATCATTGAAGTGTTCTATTTCCTCCTCATTCCATTGTCCTTTAACCGTTGGCTGATTGTTTTTATTTGTCATTGGACAATGAAAAGAACAGTATGCTTGGTCATCTACGAAAAGCAGCTGATTAAAGGGCATTTCAAACTGACAAGACAGGTAATCCTCATCTTCGTCATAGCCATCAATAATTTCATACGCCTGTTGTTGTAGAATACAGCTGCATGTTACTGGTTTATTTTCCATGCTATATCTCCAGTGAGTTATGTGAACTGAGCGCGTTCTTCATCACCATTATCTGTATTGGGCTAATTTACCACATTCTCCCCTAAAAGCCGCTCTCGGAGTGGTGTTAATTATCACTTTGAAGCACAATATTTGGAAAAGTTTGACTTTTAGAGTAAGTTTATCTTGCTCATTTTTATAAACAGGTATATTGTCTGCCTTAGAAATTGATTTTTCTATCGTCGAACTCTTAAGCGAGGCGACAGTTCCTAAAGCCACCTTGTGTGGCTTTAGTTGTTTTTGGAGAAAAGAACACATAGACGCGAAAATAGCCCATTTTACGTCGATTCACCTTGGCGCTTAAATATCTTCGCATTATCTCCTTCAACAAAATCATCCACCTTAGTGTCAAACAGCTTTGCCGCCAGATACTGATGAAAATCGACCACACTTTGTTCTAACTCGACCAGTTTACCGCCCTTACCAAGAGTGCTGTGCATTCCTCGCTGCACCCGTTCACATATCCACTTATCTTCGGCAAAAAATGCGGCGGTAAATGCCTTGCTTTGTTTGTCTTCTTTAAACATCGATTTAGCAAAAATGGCACCAGAGCGGATCACGCTGTGGCCGCTATCTGCGGGTAATACGTGGATCCACGATAAAGACTGGTAATTGAGAATGGCGACAAAAGAAGGCGGTAAACTGATCACCAAATAGTGGTCGTAGGCCTCGGGATACTTGCCCCGCAGCCATTTGGCCAGCTTGCCTGAATCATCGACGTTTTTACCCCCGGTGAGGGTCCATTGCGCTGAACCAGCCACATAATAGGCCAATTTGGTTGGCGCAACGGTTTCTAGTGTCTGCTTATGCACCTTAAATATATGATAATCTCCATCGCCCCAGTGTGATCATAAGCCCAAGCGTGATAAGGGCAGGAAATATGTTTATCCACTTGACCAAAACCTTCATCGAGCAAAGGCGTTCCTCGGTGGCGACAGTTATTCGACAGCGCCCGTAACTGGCCATCTTGAGCACGAATCAGCACAATCGCTTCACCCGCCAGACTAAAAGCATAATAATCGCCGGGTTTGGCCATCGCCTGTTCGGCACAGACAAAGACCCAGTCGTGACGAAAAATCTTGTCGGCTTCTAACTGATACACCGCTGGGTCATGGTAAACCGCGAAAGGTAAGGCACTGGCTTGCTGCAAAGAAGCCATGGCCTGTTGTTGATAATCATTGAGTAATTTTGTCATTGCTTTTTCTCCCAACACAAATCTTACTTTACAAGAATAGAATACGCCCATATGATACATAAATGTCTCATTAGGATCAATTTAATATGAATAAAATGATGAAAAAAATATTACCTGCGCTTTTTACGGCTGCATTGGTGATCAGCCCGATGGTTTTTGCCACTTCAGTGGCCGCACCCGCCACTGATTTTATTGCCTTTGAATCTGGCCCTGTCAGGCCGATTGCTATCGATCACCTCAGTAATCGCCTGTATATGGTCAACACCGCTGACAATCGACTTGAAATCTACAGCATTAGCAACGATGGCGGTTTAATTCACCAACAGTCTTTATTGGTTGGTTTGGAACCGGTGACGGTTGCGGTAAAAGACGCCAACGCAGTCTGGGTGGTCAATCATTTGTCTGACAGTATCAGTATAGTGGATGTTTCTCAGTCAGTGGCGCAAGTCAAACAAACCTTGTTGGTGGGGGATGCACCTAGAGACTTGGTGTTTGCCAGCACTGGCAAGCAAAAAGCCTTTATCACCACCGCCCACAGAGGACAGCATAGAAGTGCCAGCAGTCTGGATAATGTGCCTGGTGCAGGTGATCCTAAGTTGACCCAAGGGGGCATTGGCCGCGCCGATGTGTGGGTTTTCGACAGCAATAATCCGGGCCAATCACTCGGTGGTAAACCATTGAAAATTATTGAATTATTTGCTGATACCCCAAGAGCGTTGGCGGTATCCGTCGATTTGCAAACGGTGTATGCGGCGGCATTTTTCTCTGGCAACCAAACCACCGTGGTCCACGACGGTATGGTCTGTGATACGCCGCTTGATGGCGACGCCCAGCCCTGTGCTGGTGATGGCGTTCAAGTACCCGGCGGGTTGGCCAATGGTCAGTCTCCTGGAGGATTGCCATTGCCTTATTTTAATGCCGCCGGCGACCCCACGCCTGAGGTGGCGTTGATTGTTCAGTATGATCGACAAGACGCCACCTTTAAAGATGAATTGGGTCGCAACTGGAATAACGCAGTGCGCTTTGATTTACCCGACCAAGATGTCTTTGCCCTTGATGCAACAACCCTCAATGAAAAGCGCAGTTTTGCTCACGCGGGCACCATTTTATACAATATGGCGGTGAATCCGGTCAATGGTAACCTTTATGTCAGCAATACCGAAGCCAACAATGCTGAACGTTTTGAAGGCGCTGGTGCTAGGGCAGGGCATACCTTGCAGGGCGAATTACACCGCTCACAAATCACCGTGATCAACCCGACCACAGGCAAAGTCACGCCACGGCATATTAACCGTCATATCAATTACGATATCAGTCCGGCCCCTAGCGGTACCAAACAACATTCGTTGGCCTTACCCAGCGACATTACCGTGTCTGCTGATGGAAAAACCCTTTATGTGGCCGCATTTGGTTCTGGCAAAGTGGGGGTATTCGCCACCGAATCGCTCGAAGACGATACCTTATGGGATAACCAAAACAATGAGTTTGACCCAACCGTTGCCAGCAGCCGTTATATTACCGTCAGTGGTGGAGGTGTCAGTGGGGTGGTATTAAACGAAGGGCAAAATCGGCTTTATGTCACCACCCGTTTTGATAACGGCCTGTCGATAATCGACCTTGAACAAGGCAAAGAAATCGAGCATATCAGCCACTTCACCCCAGAACCGCCGCAAATCATCGAAGGTAGGCAGTTGCTTTACGATGCCGCCAAAACCTTCATTTTCTGGCGAAATACAAATCCTTAAAGTGCCACAACTGCGCAATATGGTCGACAAAGTCGGCATGTTTGGCTTGCCCAATCGAGCGGGATTTGGTGAACTCGATGATAATGCCCATCAGGGTGAACAAGTGCGAGGATTTGGTTTTTTACATGATGGTGCAACCGACTCTTTATTTCATTTTATGCAAGGGTCGGTATTTGTCAGTGACGATCCCAATGTTGGTTTTGACCCTGGTCAAACAGGGCAGCAACAACGCAAAGCGGTAGAGCAATATTTATTGGCATTCGACAGCGATTTACCACCGATTGTTGGCCAGCAGGTGACCATTAATCAAAGTTCAGGCTCGCAACATCTGGCCCGGGTTGATTTGTTGATGGCCAGAGCAGAAGCTGATTTCACCTCCAAAGTGCTTGGCGGTGAGGTTAAAGAGTGTGATTTGGTCGCCAATGGCACTGTTGAGGGGGAGAATCGCGGGTATCTTTATCAAACCGCCAATGGCATGTTTAAAAGTGATCGCACTGGACAAACTCTGCTGAGCAAGTCGCAACTACTGGCGCTGACAACGGATAGTAACCATTCACTAACCTTTACGTGTGTGCCCTATGGATCTGGTCAGCGTATTGCTTTAGACCGAGACCGTGATGGTCAGCTTAATGGTGATGTCACTCCTTCGCCACAGCCTGTGATCCTATCACCAGCGGATACGCCTGAGAACAACAATAGTGGTGGCGGTGTTGTGCACTGGCTGGCATTGTTAGCTTTAACCGTTTTGGCTGGTCGTAAACGGTTGTAATCGCTGCTGCTACTCTGGCACTAGCGCGCAAAACCCGCTGAAAAAGCCCCCGCTGGCGGGTTGGTAATACCATGAAACAAAGTGCCGCTGACGAATCCAGCGGCATCATTAATAGCAATATAACCTTCATTCACGCCTTGCCATGCCGAGTACAATAACGCATCCAACGCATAAACCACCCAGACACTGTTGATATGGCTGGCAATATCCTGTTCGTTTTTTGCCTGTTCGACAATGGCCATCATCGAATTGAGCTGCTGTTGATAAAACGCATAAGCATCAGCATTGGTATACAGGGTTGAGTCGGTCATTAAAAAGTGAAATAAATCTCCTTGTGGGATCAGCTGTAAAATAATGCTGTCGAGCTGCGTTTTACCCGAACCTTCAAGGGCAACCACTTCATCAATAATATGGCGGGTTTTGGTCAGTGCAAACATCACCAGCTCTCGCTGTAAATCTTCGCGTTTGGCAAAGTATCGATGCAAGGTGGCCCGGCCAACTCCCGCCACTTTGGCTATTTCACTCATCGAAGTGCCCGGATTCTGGGCAAGTTGTTTGGCTGCCGCTAACAAAATTTTGGTTCTACTGGCCTGCTCTCTGGCAGTGGTCTTATTGGTCATTTTCATCAACCGTTATGTCAAATTACCGACAGCATAGCACAATATGAGACAAAACTGTCTTAAATGCCCATTAACACCGTTAATCCACCTGGCTGGCAGCCATAATTACTGATAAAGAAATACCTCATGCTCAACGATTTCACCATTTGACAGCTTTCTATGCGGATAAACCTGGCGTCGCAGCAACTGATAATGGCTGTCCATCCATTGTAAAATCTGTTGCCGCTGCGGTTTGTCTGCTGCCAGCTGCAAATTAAAAATGACATAAGCCGACTTATCCAACAATGAAAGATAATATTGATAATCTTGCAACGTCAGATGATTAGCAGCACCGCATAGGGTCATGCAGTTAATGTTTTTTTCGCCTAAACTATCGACATCATCCTGACCAAGTAACAAGCTGTCATCGTAAACCCCGATTTGCTCACGTCGCAAAGCATCAATGGCTTCGCTAGAAATTTCAACACCGGCAAGATAATCAATGTTGAAATGGCCGCTGTTTTTTAATGTCTCACCCATCAAACCACTACCACAGGCAATATCCAATACCTTAAGCGGTGTTGTAGCATCCACCGACTGAGCAAGCACCGCAGTAATGGCTTGGTAAACTTGGCAGTTAAGCTGATCAACAATCAGTTGTTTGTATAGACCTGGATGGCGATATAAAAACGCATAATCCCAAATATGAAAGGTTTCTGTGCGGCCATCGGGCCAGCTTAACTGAAAAGTTTCAT
>JBLGCB010000418.1:0-6036 GCA_047617105.1 Phenylobacterium sp.
GGTGTAGATTTTGGCCATGCTCAACGTACCAAAAAAGGATGTTTCAATCATTTCTCCAGGACCAAACGCCAGTTCTACCGCATTACCAATACTGTTTGATTGCACTGTGGGTAATAGCAAACCGGTGGCAATGATGGTGGCGATGGCGAAAATCCATGCATACCATTTTTGGCCCATGGCTTTTTCAATATAAAAAGCCGGACCACCACGATATTGACCATCTTCTTCTACTTTATAGATTTGTGCCAGCGTCGATTCGATATAAGCGGTAGAGGCACCTAAAAAGGCCACGATCCACATCCAGAATACTGCACCGGGTCCACCAAAACCAATGGCGGCGGCGACCCCTGCGATATTACCAGTACCAACACGGCCTGACAGCGAGACGGCAAGTGCCTGAAACGACGAAATACCTTTGTCAGAGCTTTTGCCAGAAAACAGCAATCGCCACATTTCGCGAAATAATCGAACCTGAACAAAACGGGTCTTTATTGAGAAAAATAAACCAGCCCCGAGGCAAAGATAAATCAATGCGGGACTCCATATAATACTATTTAAAAAATTGACAATGTCTTGCACGACGAACTCCGGTTTTTATCATTTTGTGTGCTTTATATGCTGCACAATATGCAGCGTTTTGTGTTGGTGGGTAAAGTATCATAGTACTGGGAGATCGTCTACTGCGAGGCAGGTAGTTGTGGGGAGCTGCTTTGTTTGTGGCAGTGGTGCCTCGCTGTAACGACAGCTCAGCACTAATTTTTGGAATGCGTATACATTATTTCTTTGGAATACGCATACATTTCGATTAACCACCCTATACCGTAATACAATTAAAATCGCCTAATCGCTGAAAAAAGCAGCAAAAGAAAAATAAAAAAAACCGTGTATTAGCCAACGCCCAAGCATAAATCCATTATTTTTCAATGGTTAATGATTAACCAGTTGGTAAGTTAGAGTAATTACTTCAAACAGACGTTTGGTATTTGTCTGCATTGGATAAAAGGTTTATTTTGTTGTATTTCAGCTATTTAACCCCAACTGGTAAGATGTCTTGCTGGCAAAGTTAGAACTTGTGTTCTAAACTCTTTGTCGGGGTCAGCCTTTGATGTAAAACAAAGGGCAACAAAAATGGTTGTAAATTAACGGCATAAGTTAATTCTGTGATCTTTTTAAGACCTTGCGTAACGGCATGAATGATGTAATTATTCACGCCAGACTGTTCTGCGCTACTCTGGGCTAAGTCATCTGGTTGAAGTACCGAACCATATACTGCTCAAATGAGGCCGAAATAGGGCACCAATAAATTAAACGTAATTGTTACTGTTACATAACAACCTATATAACTACTACCTACTACCTACGACTTGGATGGAGATAGGGGAGATAATAATATGAAGAAAGGGCCTGGTATATTTACCAAAAAGCCAATTGCTCAGGGGGTCGCGGCAGCTGTTTTAGCATTGTCAATGTCATCGGCATCCGCAGCAAAGTTTGAAATGGGCGGTTTCGAACTGACCTTCGACTCGACGTTTGCCATTGGCGCCTCGTGGCGGGTAGAAGATCGTGATTACAATCGGATTGGTAAAGCAAGCGATCCGCGTTTTAACTGGACCGGTTACAATCCGGCTGTTCATACCGCTTTGCCTGTCAGCAGTCCAAGTTCTAATGAGGTATGGTCATCGTTTGATAGCGGCAGCTATTCAAGTAATGGTGATGCTGGTAATCTGAATTTCAACGCTGGCGAAACGTTTTCCAAAATCTTTAAAGGCACTCACGACCTTGATTTAAATCACGGTAGTTGGGGTATCTTTAGTCGATTCACTTATTTCTATGATTTCGAAATGATGGATGAAAGTCGTCCATTTGATCGTCCGGTCAGTGGCACCAGTTATGAGCCTTGTCAGGATTCAGAAGCGAAAAGCCTCTCTTGTCGCGATTTCAGAATGTTGGATACCTATGTGTATGCCGATTTTGATTTGAATGATGGCGAAAACCCGTTGTCAGTGCGTATCGGTCGCCAGGTATTAAACTGGGGGGAAAGCGCCTTAATCTCTCACGGTATCAATAATAACCCGGTCGATATTGCCCGTCTTAAAGCCCCTGGTGCTGAGTTAAAAGAAGCATTTATTCCGGTCGGTATGGCGTGGTTCGCTTTGGGTATTACAGAACTTATCAATGCTGAATTCTATTATCAGTATGATTGGCAAGAAACCTATTTACCGACCCCGGGTAGCTACTTCTCGACCAATGATTTTGCCGGTGCTGGTGGTTACTATAACACTGTGCAACTGGGTTTTGGTGGAGCGCCTGAAACTGATACTGTTTCTGTGTTAAACGACTTGAACAATTTATATGCCACGGCTGCGGCGTTGGGTATTGATGCCAGCACACCAGCGGGTCAAGCGACTTTGGCGGGTTTATATGTTGGTGCTTTCCCTCGTAAGTCAACATTACGCCTTAAAGGTGGTATTGGCGAAAATGAAGCGGATGACAGTGGCCAGTTTGGAGCCAAAGTCAGTATGATAGTACCTCAGTTAAATGATACTGAGTTTGCGCTTTATTTTATGAATTACCACAGCAACCGTCCGTTATTCTCGGGTATTGCGTCTAACTTCACGACACCTGCATTAATGGCCGATTTGGCTTATATCGCTGCCAATGAAATCACCATTGGTAATATGGAAAACCTGCAAGCTTATTCTAAGGTTATCGTTGAATATCCTGAGGATATTAAACTGTTGGGCTTCAGCTTTAATACCGCCATTGGTGAAACTGCTGTAGCGGGTGAAATCAGCTTCCGTCAAGATGAACCATTGCAGATTGATGATGTTGAAATCTTGTTTGCCGGTATGCCACAACAGCTGGCAGCAGACGGTGTGCCAGATGCTTTGTATCGTGCCGATCTCACCGGGATTTCGCAAATGCAAGCGCCACCGCCAGGCGGATATGCCCAAGGTTATATCCTCAGTGATACCACTCAGGCGCAGCTAACCTTCACTCATTTGTTCGGCCCTACTTTTGGCATGGATAATTTTGTCATGTTGGCAGAACTTGGTGTTACCGTGATCAACGATATGCCTGACCAGTCAGTGATACGTTTAAATGGCCCAGGTACTGATCGTAGTGGTCCACTGGTGGGTCGTGAAGGTATTCAAGCAGCGTTGGAACATGGTCCAGAGACCAACCCGTTCCCAACCAAAACGGCTTGGGGTTATCGCTTAGTGGCGAAGGCTGATTATAACAATGTCTTTGATGGCGTTAATATGTCTCCTCGCGTGGTGTTCTCACATGACGTCAATGGTATAACGCCAGATCCGATTTTCTTGTTTGTTGAAGACAGAAAATCTTTGGGTCTTTCCCTCACCTTTGATTATCAGAGCCGTATCTCCGCAGACGTGTCTTATAATCGTTTCTGGGGTGGCCAGGGCACGACCAATAACTTCGCTGATCGTGATTATGTTTCATTCAGCATTAAATATTCAATTTAACGCTAGTTTCAGTGTTTGAAAAAGAGGTTTTTTAAGAATGAAAAAGTTAACCCTGATTGCATCAGCATTAACGCTGGTGCTGACATCTTCGGCTGCGACGGCCAAGTTGTCACCAGCAGACGTTGCTAAGCTAGGCACCACACTCACGCCGTTAGGTGGTGAGAAAGCGGGCAATGCTGATGGTAGTATTCCTGCTTGGAACAATGGTATTACTCAGCCTCCGGCTGGTTATAACCCAGGTGATCACCATCCTGACCCATTTAGTGATGACAAGGTACTGGTGACCATCACCAAAGCCAACGTTGATCAATACAAGGCGAATTTATCGCCGGGTCAAGTTAAAATGTTTGACACATATCCTGATACTTACTCGATGAAAGTGTATCAGACCCGTCGTTCGGCGTCTTTTCCGCAGTTTGTTTATGATGCGACCAAAAAATACGCTTCTACCGCCGAGTTGGTGACTGAAGGTAATGGTATTAAAGGCACCGCGATTGGTATTCCATTCCCAATTCCAAAGACTGGTTTGGAAGCGATTTGGAACCATAACCTGCGTTTTCGTGGTATTAATGCCAAACGTTGGGGCGGCCAAGCGGCACCAACGGCGTCGGGCAGTTATACCCTGATTGGTTTTGATGACAAGATGATGTTTAAGTATGCTGAACCGTCAGTGACACCAGCAGATTTAGAAAAAGAGAATGTGTTGTTTAAGTTTAAGCAAAAAGTCACCGTGCCTGCGCGTTTGGCCGGTACTGCTTTGCTGGTCTATGAAACAATGGATCAAATCAAAACTCCACGCCAAGCATGGACCTATAACACCGGTCAACGTCGTGTTCGTCGTGCACCCAATGTGGCATATGATGCCCCGGGAACAGCGTCGGATGGTTTGAGAACCACAGATGACTTCGATATGTTTAATGGTTCACCAAACCGTTATAACTGGGCACTTAAAGGCAAGAAAGAGCTTTATATCCCATACAATACTTATCAGTTGCACAGCGACAGTCTGAAGTATGACGATATTTTGCAGCCGGGTCATATCAATCCTGAGCATGTTCGTTGGGAAAAACACCGGGTCTGGGAAGTGGAAGCAACCCTCAAAGAAGGCACTCGCCATGTTTATGGCAAACGGGTGTTTTATATCGATGAAGATAGCTGGCAGATTTATATCACCGATATGTATGACAACCGTAATGAGTTATTCCGCTTGGGTGTTGCCCACGGCATAAATTATTACGATGTACCAACCCAGTGGAGTACGCTGGACGTATACCATGATTTCAACTCACGTCGTTATCTGGCCATTGGTTTGGATAATGAAGAGCAAATGTATAACTTCTCACAGAAGTTTACTGATAAAGACTTCACTCCCGCGGCCTTGCGTCGTGAAGGGCGTCGTTAAAAGCGCTTGATACGGCCAGCATTCGCTGGCCGTTTTACATTTTGAAGTCAAAAAATAAATCCTTAACAATAAACGCACCAACTGAATTCATTCAGGTAATAAAATACGGGTTTTTTTAGTGTTTATTGTTAATGGTTTATGACATTAATTACTTACACCAAGTGTGTTTAGGTTCTGTTTTCTAATTAAGCACTTTATGATAAAACACTACTTTTTCGCTGATTCTACAACAAACTATAAGATAAATTTATGAATAGACTCACTTACTTTTCTGTTTGGCTCGGGCTTGGCTGTTCAGCTTTATTGTCCCTAGCAGTTCAGTCAGCTCAACCTGCCTTTATGACCCCTTTGGCAGCCAAATCCTTGCTAACGGATATTGTCAAAGTGGGTGATGGCACCGCTAGCACCTCAATGGTCACCGTCGGTGATCGCGGCCATATCTTACATTCAGCGGATGGCGAACACTGGCAGCAGGCCAAAGTGCCCGTTAATGTGTTGCTAACCGATGTATTTTTCCTCGACGATAAAAAGGGCTGGGCCGTTGGCCACGACGCCACCATTTTGGCCAGCACCGACAGCGGCCATAGCTGGGTGATTCAACAACATTCGCCACAAGTTGATAAACCGCTGTTCGGCATTCATTTCACCGATGACAATAACGGCATCACCTTTGGCGCATACGGGATGTTTTATCGTACCTCAGATGGTGGTGCCAACTGGGTAAGCGAATTTCATGGTGAATTACTCCACCCAGATGACCTAGATTATATCAACGATTTAAAAGCCAACGATCCTGAAGGCTATAAAGATGAAACCGCTTCCATTTTACCCCATTTCAATCGTCTCGCCGTAGTGGGTAATACCAGCTATTTGGTGGGCGAAACGGGGTTGGTGGCCAAAAGCACCGATTTCGGTCGTTTGTGGCAAAAAAGCGAACCTTTTTATAATGGCTCTTTTTTCGCTTTAGCCAGCAGCCAAAGCAATGGCATGTACGTTGCTGGTTTGCGCGGCAATATTTTTTATAACAGTGGACAAGGTGATGTCGCTAATTGGCAGCGCCTCAATGTTATTGTAACCACTTCTATTAACCGGGTGCTTAATGTCGGTAGCAATACCGGTAATAAACTGCTGTTGATGGGCAATTCG
>JBLGCB010000419.1:0-6035 GCA_047617105.1 Phenylobacterium sp.
TACGATAATACAACCTTTGCACAGACATCTGCATAAGCCCATGCGGCCCGAGTGCGGAGGCGTATTGCTGTACTGCCGGATTATAAAAATGCCAGTCTAAAAGTCTCGTCACTAAAGGCTGTGTATCCTGCTCCACATTTGCATCCTGAAGCAGCTTGATGTTTTTCTTAGTAATGGTTCTCTTAAAGGTTTTCTTAGAGATTGGCTGAGCATTATCGAGCGTAACGCAACGATTATACATCTCAGCGGCCAGCCCGGTAAGGTCGTGATGCTGCGGTATAGGCTCATAGGCCATCGCGGTACCCGCCCAGCAGAGCAAAGTGCTCAGGCACAGGGGTAAATAATATTTTTTCATATAAGTTTCTCCAAAAATAGTTGTTAACGCTTTCTAAACATTCGATTCATGCCGATATGTGGCCAGACGCCGCCTCGAAATTCAAGGTTAGTGTTTTGTATATAGAAAAGCTCATCCTGTGACTTATCGTCAGGGTGGGTAAAAAGCCAAAAATCACTCTGCAAAACCCCCACGTCCACAGCGCCCTTCAAGTGCTCCCCGCTCAACATATCCGACGGTGCGTCTACGTTCTGGAAGGAAAAATTGATTAAACCGGCGGTGGGTTGGAATGCTTGAAACCAATTCATCGGCTTATCGAAGTCCGGAATAAAGTTTGTCGGCGACCCACCTTCGGTTAAGCGCGCTTTCTCAGCCACGACCTTGTCAAATAGCGCTTGCACTTCTGCGGGAACAATCGGACCTGACGGCACGGGCTTTGGCCGAGCACTATAGCGTCTGTTCATCTCGTCATAACGACTATCGCCTTTTCTCGGTGGCAGATCGAATGATGTTTCGCCTGTGGTCAGCATGGCATTTCCCCTAGCAATCGTGGCCAAGCGCATAATCCGACCAGGATCACTTTGAGCCTCTATGCCTCCAGGGCCCGGCGCATTTGTTTTGATGTTAAGCAACATCCCTAGCACTGACCAGTGCACTGTTATTAAGCGCTTGTGACGGCGGCAGTAACACATCAGGCAATCAGGTTGCACAAGATAAACAGGTCTACTTGGATTCGTATATGAGTGCTTGTTTTGGTGTCAGCCAACGGTTATGCATCAGAAGCAAAGACACGCCCGAAGCGGCTTTTGGTTATAGGTATGATCCCATCGCCAATTTTGCATATGTGTGGGGCCATCGCTACCAGTTAAAAATAGCAGAAAGCCAAATCGAAAATCCTCCCGCCGATGGCTCGTCCATCGCCACAAAACTCATCGCCGTGATTGCCGATGTAGAAGATGCGGTTGGCAGTGAATATATGATGGAAAATGTCGATATGCTGGCGCACACCATAGTCGTTCAACAAGAGCAATATCAGTTTTTAGGCAAGCCATTTACTTGTTCAGTCGAGCTGGATTGCGAAGCCTTACTGAATTTAACCAACACTGGTGGTTTGCTGAGTTTTACCTTTAGTTACTTGGGCGATGGCGAGATTGAACTGATTGATTACCATTAAATTTAAATTTAATTTTACTGCTAAACAGGGGATCATCAGAGGGAACGTCAACCGATGTTTTATTACGAACTTTATATTCACCAATAGTAAAATTGTTAATGGCCTGAAATCCGCCCGCATGAAAGGCTTCAATAATTTTCCATCAATCCAATTCAAGCCACTTATCAAAGTCTTTGAGAGATTTGGTCGGTGGGACTTTTACTTTTTCACTTTCCACCGCTTTTTTGATTTTTTCTAAATCGAAATTAAATTCCTCATTGGTTTGAGAGTGCTTAACTGGTGCTTTTAGCTCTACATTCATTTCAAAGCCCCTTTATTTTCATAGTGTCATTGGTATTAATGCTGTTGGCATCTTTAGATAATACGCCTGATAAACCTTTGGTCCAACGCCTAAATTAGACACAACTGGAGCATCAAAGGCGACAATCACGCTTCACCTTCAATAACCAACTGATACGCATCCACCGGGATACTGATGCGGGTCAGCCAATGTCTATCATTTTGTTCTGTGACCAATTGGTAGTGCACCCCAAACGCTTGCTCTAGTTGGGCGTGAATATACTGGCTGCCGGTGCCATTACCAATGCGCATCTGCGGCTGATTTTTTCTTTTACTCACTTTACCCAGCGGCGTAAACAGACAAAAAATCACCTGCTTATCCGTTATCGTTCGCTCGAGAATAAACTCAATATTTGCTCCGCTATATTTGTTGTGTGACACACCATTTTCGACCAAGGTATGAATAATGCCCGGCGGTAACCAGTCGTGTTGTATCTCTCCTTTTACCGTCAGAGTGAATGTTTTTTCTAGCCGAAAACCCATGATATTAAGATGGTGTCTGGCCAACTCAATGTCTTGGTGTAATGGCACCAATTTTTGCCCCGCCAGTTGGGCAAAGAGCCTGAATTCATCCGCCAGCGACTCAACAAATTCAATACTTTTTTGCGGATCTTCTTCTATCCATTGGGTGATCGACATTAGGCTGTTGAGAATAAAATGAGGTTGAATATTTTTACGCAATAAAGAAGATTCTAGCGTCGAGGCATTGAGCAAAGATTGCTGCAAAGCGGTCCGTTGCCGTTGCATATTAACCGCCTGAATGGCCAGTAAAGCGATGATAAACAGCGGAAATGCGACAAAGAAATTTTCAAAGTCAGCAAAATTATAGGCCGCCACCATAGTGCAAGCGGCCAATACCACCAGCTCTAACCAATAACCCTGATACTGGTGTCGCCATTGGCTGAGCAACATAACCACACCAAAAACCAGCGCCAAAATAACACTGCCAATGGTCGACCCTGAGGGCGGCAAAAGTAGCGTTAACAGCAATATCTGCAACAAGAAAAACACGCTGTAATACCGCCAGTATTTGGCAAACCGCGACACGTAATACAAGGCAAAGCTAAAGGCAAAAGCAAAACAGCCAATCCGCAATAAAGTGCGACTCAGTGGATAATGGTGATAATCAATGCCAATCAAAAAAGGCCATTGATTGGCAAAACCATACAGACTCAGCCCTAGGCAACTGATGGCAAAAAACAGGTGGGCTTTGGTCTGCGGCTCGGTGGCATACAACAGCAAAAAATAACAGCCGATAATAAAGCAGGCACTTAACAACAAACTTGGGATCAGACTACCCAAACTGATAAATCGCCGATCGCCGAATGACAGTAACCGGGTGTGCCTTATTAGTGGCATCCCCTGCTGGCGGTAAAAACTAGAGGCTTCCAGCCGCAAAGCATGTTGGCCCGCCGTTAACAGTTTTTTGTCGAGCAGAAAAGTATTCTCGATAGGACCGGGTATCTCCAGATGACCCGCGCTGGCCACTTCGCCACTGCTGCCAATTAGTTGGTCATCCCAATATAATCTAAATGCCGCAAACGCCGAAAATTGATATTCCATCGCGACATCTTTGCTGTCCTGCAACGTCAGATTCCAAGACAGGGTATAGGGGCAATTGGGTTTGAATTTGATTAAACTCAGCGCCGTTATCGGCAATTCTTTGGTCAACAGCGGAGGCAACGCTCAAGTCAAACGCCGACACCTGTTGATCAAATGGCACAGCGCAAATCGAACAGCCCCTAGGGCTGACAATAGTATTGCTGACGGACCATGCGGTCAGCACTATCGCCAGCACTATCGTCAGCACTATCGCCAGCAACAACACCACCCTCTGCCATCGCGGATAGTTTGAATCGTTAAACATGCAGTTGCTCTTTTAATGTTTTGTATTTGGTTCTGCTGATGGGCAGTATACGATCGTCTCGTAACTCAATTTTATAGCTGCCAGCGGTGGAAAATATTCGACTGATAAAATCCAGCGGCACGATATACGAACGGTGTATACGGATGAAATTGGCCGGTAATATGGTTTCCATCACCTCCAGTTTCTTATCATGCAAGTGGGTTTGACCATTTTTCAACATCACCTGTGAATAGCACAAATTCGGCATTTTTACCGACACTGATGGTCCCAGCAATGGCATAACGGCCAAGGTGGCGGGCGCTGGTGGCGGTGGCCGCTTTAAGCACATCGTAAGCCGATAGCCCAGACTGATGCATCAGCAGCATTTCGTCGTGCAATGAAAACCCCGGCACCTGCAAACCATAAGTATCACTGCCAACCATCAGCGGCACCCCGACCTGGTGCATAAACAGGGTGATCCGTTGCAGCAATTTTAGCTCGCTCGCCAGCCGTTTAAGCGACTCAGGGGCAGTAAACCAGCTTTTTTGACGATAAGAATTGTTATCAACGGCCCACTGTTGCAAATTCGACTGCGCCAACAAGGCGGTCTCTGGACGGTTTTTTAATTGTTCAAACCGTTGGTCGTCAGCATATCTGGCAATCAAGGCAAAAGTGCTCAGGGTCGGTGACAAATAAACACCACTGTCTTTGACTTGTTTGGCCAACTGCCGTAAAAAAACATCATCGTTGAGTTGCGCCTTGGTATACAGATACATGAACTCTTCAACATGGGCAATGGACTTGAGTCGCAACGAATAATCTAGCGCCAAATCCCTTTGGGCATGACCAACCACCGGTATATTGGCCTGTTCGGCGTGTCGCAATAGGGTCAAATAGGTGTCGGCTGAAAAATCATCATGTACTTTAATAAAGTCATAATCACGCTTGGTATGGTATTTCACCATGGCAATGGCGTCAGCAGGGGTTTTGAGGTTGTGTTTTTCAAGCGGAGGCCCGGCGGTAAAGAACCAGGGCGCAAGGAGCATGGTATTGGCCTGCTTGCGCACCTCGATGATATCAATGCCGAATTGTTGATATTGCGGATAATCTGACATATTACGCACACTGGTGACACCATTAATCAGCAATAACTTAAATTCTTCTACCATGCTGCTGGTGAGATGATAATGGGTTTCGGCAAATCCGGGCAGCATATACTTGCCTTTGCTGTCGATAACCTTATCTACTTTGAAGGTGGTTGGCTGAGAAACAGGTTCGATGGCAACAATTTTATTGTCCTCGACAATGACCCTCTGGTCGGCCTGCACACCTTGCTGGTTCATCGATATCACATTCACCGGTTCAAACGATATGGTCTTTGCCTGTAAAGGTAAAATCATGGTTAGCGAAAGGATTAAAGTTGATATTGCGCGTTTGTTTATTTGTGGTTTTATTTGCATTGTATAGCTCTCATATATTGCTCTGTGAAGCAGTATAAATGACACTTTGGCTGGCTGATGGTTTACCTTGTCAAATGCAACGGGGGCATGTGAATGACAATATTGGCAATTGTCTTGTGGGCTGTATTAAAAAACAATTGTACATGGTGATATAGGGACTATGCATTCACATCCGCCAACCTCACCAACACCTTGTAATAAAATGGCCAATTGTTTACTATTACGAAAGATTTTAAAACGTTCGAAGAGGTTTTTTTATGTTACAGCAAAACTTCCCATCACCGGAAATACTTGGCCAGTTTCGCCAATTTGGTGAGTTTGGTCCCGCCTATAAAGTGATGTCACCTATCCGTCCCTTAGAGAATAATGATTGGCTACTGTTGATTGAAGTCGCTGAGACAGGTGAAAATGTAGAATATCGTTATTCTCGTATTCAAAACGATCCGGTAGCACATTAATGTTTGCTGTCGCATTTGATCTGATCGTCGCAGAAACGCAAAAACACCATCCTAAAAGCGTGCCTCAAGCTTATACCGACATAGGGTCGACACTAGCTGTATTTGGTTTCGACCGAGTCCAAGGCAGCCTGTACGTTTGTGACAATGAAGATATGGCCAACCTGTTTCAAGCCATCACGGCGTTAAAAGCACTTCAATGGTTTGCTCCTTCAGTACGAGACATCCGTGCGTTTCGTGTAGAGCAATGGTCTGATTTCACCGCAATGATCAAGGAATAATCTGCTTAAACAACTGACCTCATTTAACGCCTACATTCCCACCATCCAGCAGTTCTCGGTCCCGCTGAATGCCCTAGTATATAAGGGCTGTCGCTAGGCGAAAAATAAACATTTTCCGGACTAGTGTTCTAAAATAAATTTAAATG
>JBLGCB010000420.1:0-6025 GCA_047617105.1 Phenylobacterium sp.
GCACAACGCCAATATGATATCGACAGCGGTTTAACCAAAGGCGATGAAAAAGACTATTTAATCGGTTATGAAGGCGCATCACTGACCTCAGATACCATCGTTAAAATCACCACGCAATGGTTTGATGTCGATGGTACCCCGCTGCCCAAGGGCCTAGAATCACTGGGTTTCACCGGCCGACTGGCCAAAGTGGTGGGCACTAACTCATTGACCGCAGAGGGTGGTCAGTTAGCTCAGTTTGCGATTAAACCCGGTTACCACGTCGAACAAGTCAAATTGGGCGGTTCTCAGTCTGAGCATTATTATGTTCAGGTCAGCCCCGAGAAAAAAAGCGGCAACCCCAACTTTGGTGGCAATGCCAATGGTCCGGGGCCACTACAATACCGACCACAAAACTACGTGCCGATCAAGGTTCCCCTGATGGATGAAACCCTAAGCTGGAAGCAGTTTAGAGCCTATCAAAAACTTAAAAGAGACGGGCAGGCCGACGATATCCCCAAACCTGAGCCGATTTACCGCTGGTATTATCGCCCTGAAATGCAATTTTCGATGTATGACCTCAAAGTTAACAATATCTTTCGCCAAGATGCACAAGGCCAGAGCGTCGATATTTATCCGCTGGACAAACCAGCCATCAGTAGTTCGGATGATATGGTCAAAATTGCCTACAACATCGTCGAACAAAGTGCCGCAGCGTTGGAATATCTCGGTGCCGGACAACAGCTGACGTTTGCGGTGGGCGAGCACGAAATTGAGGCGGTGGTGGGGGATGATCAGCAGATTAAATTTACCAATTTGGCCCATTTGGCGGCGTTAGAGCCGGATGACTTTTTGACTATGCGGTTATATAGCAATAACGATCCGGGTAATGTGCTGTGGGAGTTTGCTTTCAATCTGGCTTTTGTATTTCCAGAGCAGCCGGATGAAGGCCAAGCGCATATTATTGTTTCAGCGGATAGAGCAGGCGAAGGCCCTGTAGGTTTTTTCGGTGCTGTTGTTAGTCCTGAATCAGCACAGCAAGCAGGGCATTCAGTCAAATGGAAGGTACAAGGTGATGGTACGGTCAGTTCTCCTTCACCGTTTAGTGCCAATGGCGTGTTTGACGCACAACTTATATTACCGACAAAATCTGGCGAAGAAGTCTATGTTGAGGGCCATTTTGATGGCGCAAATCCAGGAGGTTTTAAAACGGCCACGTATTTGATTGAACCCGGCACTCCCGCCGATATTCAAGTCATAAAAACAGGCGAAACAGTCATTGGTGGTTTGGGTGGCATTGATTTGGATATTACCGTGACTGACCAGTTTGGCAACTTGGTGACAGACGGCACCTTGGTGGATATTTATGCACCGGATTTAGCCATTGAAGGGAATTTACGGACAACGGATGGCAAGGTGTTATTGAGATTAAAAGGTAACAGTATTGCCGGAAATCAGGATGTCAATATTATCGCTGGTACTGTCGAGGTCGTTGAAACTTTGCTGGTTCATGATGTCGATTTGTCTTTTGATGTTACTGAGCAAGTGGAAATTGGTGATACTGTACCTGTCAATATTCAGGCGACTAGTAGTTATGGCGATTTGACGGGTTTGCGATTGGACTTGGCCAATCATCGGGGAGGGTTGTCTAGGCGTTATGTGACAATTGCCGATGGTCGTGGAACAACTGAATATAGTGCAGGTGAGCATCGGGGCGCAGCCAGACTGTTTGCCCGGATTAATGAAAAGGTTAATTATCACGATCTTGAAGTTGTAGAGCCTATTGGAGAAGCCTATATTTTGGATCCGGTGATCATTTCGGATGTTAATGCGCCAGGCAGTGTCATGCTCAAAGGAATGCAAGTGGGCTATACCAACAGAACCCATATGATGGTGCCAGGTACTGCGGGAGCAACGGTTGGCACTTCACTGGTGAATAATCTCGAACCTGCACTGGTACCGTTGTTGGAATATTCAATGAAGCAACCCATTAACCCAGACGGCGTGCTTGAAGATCCTCGGCGAGGACATTTGGGGACCATAACCCAGGTTAACTACCAGCGAACCATTAAAGCCGACCCAAAATTTGCTTATGTTTTTGGCCAAGACAGTAGCATTGTCGTGGATGATCGTCAGGGGCTTGAAAAGCAAGGCGATGCTGGTTTTACCCTGTTTTTTAGTCCAGATCAATTTGACAGCACCGTGGTTGACTATGCGGCGGCAGGCTTAAAACTGGGTGGTGACTTTAAAGGCATGATGGCGGGTTTTGCCTTGTATGACTGGAGCGAACAAGCGACAGTGACATTTGATGATGGTTCATCGTCAGGCACTGTTTCGGTCGATGGAGATGGATTTGCCCGAGTGGCAATACGAGCCAATGCCGGACCCGTCACGGCTGCCCGTATCGAACGTTTTAAGCGGTTGCAATCACGGTTTTATCTCTACAGCCAATGCGCCAAACTGTGCCAGGTTTGAACCTGACGACGTCAATATTATTTCTCAGGGGGCGGCTTATTTACTCTATTTGGCGAATTGCGATTTGCAAAGCCAGATCAATAGAGCCAAAGTGAGCGTTCAGACGGCACAGGGCAAAACAGAACGAATTGTTGCCATTATGAATCTCTATTCCTATCAAACAATTTATTACCACCTAGTGGTGAGTGGTAAAGTGATAGGTTATGTACCGCAATGTTTGGATGGGGCGGTTACTGGCGATTCGACTTCAGGGGCTGCCATTACATGTGATTTGGTTACGTCAGTCTTTTTAATTGGCGATATTCGTGATTTTGCTATTCACAGTTACCACCTGTACGGCGATGCTGAGGATTGTGTCGGCAAAGAATGTAAATTTAACCTGCCAACTTATGTGTTTTCAATCACGGGTATTGGGTTAAGCGTTGCTGGTGTGTTTACTGGCGGTGTTCTGTTGGTGCCTGATGCGGTTATTGCGGTGTTAAAAGTAGTATCAAAACAAAATGTTGGCGCTAAGCCATTGATGTACTTGGCCAAGTATATCGACGATGTGGTGTTGCCTGCACCAGTAAGTCAATGGGCGCAGAAAATGGAAGTGATTTTGCCAGTCGCACAAGTGGTGGGTGTCGGTTATTGGTTTGGTGATGACATTGTTGGCGCAGGTAAAACGTTTAAAGATTTTTTAACTGAGGCCATTCAAACACCAGAGGATTTCACTGCTTGGGTAAACTATCTACAGCGGGTGATTTCTGCCGATGCGACCGCGGCTATTGTGGCCGACAAAGCTGAAACCCAAATTGCTAAGGTGATGATGAGTTGGCTGGTCGCCACTGCACATGCGGCCACCAGTGATGCAATCAATAAAATATTATCAGCAGATGTTGTTAAGTTTAGACAGGTTATTGAAGCTGTCGCTGAAGTGAAAATCCCAGGCAAAGGACCTAAAAGTCAAATTGGTCAGTCATTTACCCAAGCGCTTAAGGAACTGGATGAGTTGGCAGCCGCAGATGGAACCAGTGATATTGCCAAAATTATTGATAAGTCCCCCACAGTAAAGGCTTTTGCACTGGTTTACCATGTGGCCGAGGAAGAAGGAATAGCGGCACTATGACGTTTCCCTTGTGTACCATCCCGTTGCGCCATTGGTGATTCGATGGAAGCGTTTATGAAAGACATTGCCAATTTGGACAACTTGTATGCCACAGGTAAAATTACAGAAGAGGCTTCTACCAAGCTAGGGCAGGTATTTAGCGAATTAGGGCATCTCGCCAAGGACACTAATAAACTAGTGACAAACTTAGCCATTGGTGCCGCAGGGGTGATTAGAATTGTTGGCAAACTTGCTGATGAAGGAAAAACCATTAAGAACTTTGAGATCGTCGAATATAAGAAAGCATGGAATGAACGGCGCATGGATATTCTGACCAGTGATGGCGTATTGTATGAGGTTAAAGGCTGGAAAGTTGATAGCACGGCTGCCATTGCTAGATTGGGGGGAGGACTTGATCCCACCAGAGACAAGCAAGTGAGTTATTCAAATCAGCTTTTAAAAGATTTGGTATCGATAGCCAAGCCTGATTCGACTGTAGTGAAACAATGGCGTTTTTCAGACGAAGCGCTTGAGGCGAGTAAACCTGCGATCGTCGCGGGGTTACATGCCTCAATTAGTGGTGGGAAGAGTGAGCTGGCCGACAAACTCAAATCAAAACTTGGATACAATAAGAAGCAATTTGAGAGTTTTTTAGAGGATGATTTGCAAGAGCTTCTCGAAACATTAATGAAAGTTAATTAATAGAGTAATATAACGACGATGAAAATAACAAGACAATTGAGTGTGATGGACAGCCATGGTATTTGCAATGGTCATTTATTTAAAGAGCACGAAGGTGTTTTGTTTAATGAAATTGATCAGGTCGATTTACTTCTTTACTTAGAGGATATTGCTGAGTTTACTCTCTACCCTGATGGGCTAATGAGTATTTTACAGTCCGAAGGTGATCAGAGTGTACGTATTGTTTCCTACCTAGATTCTAGTGAAAGAAAATTTCCTAAAAATACTGAAAGCCCTTATTATTACGATGATGATTTTGCCGTGTACCATAAGCAAGTAGATGGTTATTCAGGGATAGAGTGTTTTGGATTGAATAATGATTTGTCTGTAGAAATTGCTGATTCGGGAAGTAGTTTGTGGCTTGATGATAAGCAGATCATTGTTCGTAATAATAAAAAGGTCAGTGGATATTTATGGACTGGTGAGCAAGTTTGGTCGCAACTAGTGAAGAAAACTCCGATTGGTACCAACAGAAAACTGATCGAACAAGGCGGTGGTTTAATACTGAATGCGGGTGGTGGTAACTTACGGTGCATCGCAAAAACATCAGGAGAGATTGTATGGCAAAGGACATTTGATGCTGGTATTGATAATGTACAGTCGTTTGGTGACGATCTTCATGTTGCTGTAGGCATTCAAATGTGTTTGGTCAGTCCGGCAGATGGCGCAGTTAATCATCACTTCACGGCTGCTGGGTTGCCAGAAAATGAAAACCTCACAACGCTGTGGTCTGATGGCGTATACCTGTATGTGATTAGCGCAAAAAACAATCGCATCCTTGTATTTAACAGCAATACTTTTGATTGTTTGGCAGATATTCAATTGCCTAGGCACCCAAAAATTAGTTATGGAGTGGCTCCAATTATATGCAATGGAGTTAATCACTTATCTTTGGTCAATGGTGACCCATTATTGGCAGGTATCGAAGGAGGTTTGTTGACTTGGACAGTAGAAGATATCGCCAATGGTGTAGACCTTTGCATGGTTGAACCACCAGCGATAACGATCATTGTGGCAGCCAATAAAAAAGGAAAAGAGTCTTATCATATCGTGCTTCCTTGCGATGATATTCATGAACTTATCCGTTTTGGTGAAATTGAAGCAAGAAAAGTCGCTGCTTTACGTGGCCGCCAAACTTGGGAAAACCCCGATACGCTTAACAAGCAATTTAATGGTGAAATCGTACTAATGATTAATCCTGATATTGGTCAGGCGCAAGCGCCTATTTTGGATATGATGATTAAACGCACCAATCGATTCTGCGACATGATGGATATTCGTTCTGGTAGTGGCAGGCAGGCAATTAAGGTCAGTTGGCAGTTTAATGATTAATTCAAAGCCACTAACCATTGCTTTTCATCCCCGTTTGTCCATTGTCTGGTTGTCAGAGCATCAATGAGCTTGTATCTACCACTACGGTCATAGTAAGCTGCTGCCTGCCATTTGGCGTAGTTATTTTACAGGAGTTAACAATGAGTAAAAGTAGATTATTTTTTATAGGTTTTGCGCTGTTATTTTTCAATATTCAGTTGGCCAATGCGACTACAGTAGCCAGTGCCAAAGTGGATGTCACTGAATTATTCCTAGATGCAAACACCGGTTTGATTGGGTTCAAAATTACCAACGCGACAGACCCCTCTGAACACTGGGTAAATTGCGGTGCAAGTTTGGTTCACTACCACCGTAGAGCTGGCGGTCAACCGATCAATGAGCGGGTGACAGACGTTATAACGTCTACTGTAT
>JBLGCB010000421.1:0-5952 GCA_047617105.1 Phenylobacterium sp.
GTTGATGTCGGTGAGTGGCTTATTGATGTTGTGGTATCGCTTGCGAGCCAAAGGTGCTAAATCATGAAGTCAAAAGCGTTTTCTGCGTATAGAACCATTCATAAGTGGTTGGGTTTGTTGGTGGGTGTTCAGCTGGTGATTTGGATGGTCAGCGGTTTGACGTTTAGCCTGTTATCGCATCAGTCGGTAAAAGGCCGCGATTTATTAAATCCCTCAGCCAATCATTCCATTGTGATGCCAGTGACAAATTTTGATCAAGTGGTCAGTCGTTTTCCTCAAGCTTCATCAATATCCCTCGCTTATCTAGACAAGCAAAGTGTTTACTTGGTCGAACAAGTCGTTGAGCAAAAAAAGACTACGCTGATGTTATCAACCAAGACGCTGGCACCTATTGTGCCAGATAAAGCGGTGATCACCAACTTGGCGAAAAATCGCTACGCCGGTGAGGGCGAGTTAGTTGAAGTGGTCAAAGAAGACAGCAAAACCACTGAAAACCGCAGATTTAAATTACCCGTGTGGCGAGCCAATTTTGCCGATGCTGAGGGCTCCAGTTTATATTTTGATGGCGTCAGCGGCAAGTTTGTCGGCATTAAAGTGGATACTTGGCGGGTGTTCGATTTTTTGTGGATGTTACATATCATGGACTACAGCGAGCGCAGCAATTTTAATCATCCGCTGATTGTGTTGGTGGTCTCCTTAACCTTGTTTTTGGCATTGAGTGGTTTTTTACTGTTGTTTAACCGGGTTTCTTGGCGTGATTTTGGTTGGTTCGGGCGGTTTAAAAAATTGCCGATTCGGATCACCAGTCGGGGTGGGTTTGACAGTGAAATTTTTGTCAAAAGACACGTCAGCCTCTATGATTCACTCGCCAGTGTGGGTTTTGAATTACCTTCTGAATGTGGCGGTGGCGGCAGTTGTGGTTTGTGCAAAGTGAAACTGGCTCAGGTTGATGACTCTATCGCAGCCACCCACGGCATATTATCACCCGAAGAGAGAGCGGCGGGTTATCGGTTAGCCTGTCAATTGCGGGTAGATTCGGGATTGGTGGTGGAGCTGCCTGAATCGGTATTACACCAACAAGTGCTTGAATGTGAAGTGGTTCGTAATGATTTTGTTACCCCATTGATTAAAGAGCTGGTACTTAAATTGCCGAACAATAGTGGTTTTAGATTTGAGGCCGGAGAGTACGTGCAGTTGCATTGTCCGTCAGGGGTTACCGCGCTAAAAGATATTGAAGTGCCGAGCCAATACCTCGAAAATTGGCAAGCCAGAAGCATCCACAAGCAAACCAGTATCCGTGACCAGGCGGTTTTAAGACCATACTCTATCGCCAACCCGCCCAAATCTGGTGAATTTTTGCAATTTAATATCCGCTTATCCTTACCTGCGGGATTGGCTTCTAGTTATTTGTTTGCTTTGCGAGAGGGAGAGCATGTGGATATGTCGGGTCCGTTTGGTTATTTTCATGCCATCAACAGTTCCCGTGAGATGATTTTGGTCGGTGGTGGCGCGGGCATGGCACCGCTGCGTAGTCATATTTTGCACCAATTAAATCCTCGTCGCCCGGCGCGTAAAGTGCGTTTTTTCTACGGTGCGAAAACCACACAAGAGATTTTTTATCAGGAAGAGTTCGATCGTTTAGCGATGGTATTTGACAACTTTGAGTGGACGGTAGGATTGTCAGAGCCGAACCCAGATGATGATTGGCAGGGCGCTGTGGGTAACATTGATCAGGTGTTGTTGCATGAATACTTGGCCGACCATCCAGATGTAAAAAATTGCGAGTTTTACTTTTGCGGCCCACCGATGATGAATCGGGCGATGTATCAGTTACTGGCGAAACTGGACATCCCCCGCAATCAGATCAAGTGCGATGATTTTGCGCCATAGTAAACTTACTGTTTTCAACCGTGTTGATGGTTTTTCTTTTCTGATGTGTCGCAATCCTATGTTAAACTGCCAGCCAAGAACACTTACTAACGCCTAACTAACCCGCTGAGATTGAAACACCTTTATGAATTCGACTGTCCGCACTGATGCTCAATTGTCCGATGATGTCGAACTTGACGATCAGGAGCAACTAGAGTCAGGTTTTGCCATCACCGATATGGAAGCTGATACCACTGTGCGTATTGCAAAAGAGCAATATAGTGCGTATGAAATGCTGCGCCGGGAAAAGCAGGGCAGAGTGCTGCTTGCGCCAGTCTTTCAGCGTAATGATGTTTGGGATGATAAACAGCGAGCTGAATTTATTGAATCTGTATTAATGGGTATACCCATTCCTCCCATTTACCTTTTTGAAGATGAAACTGGTACGCGCCAGGTGGTTGATGGTCGCCAGCGTATCACGACATTTAAAGGCTTTATAGGTGGTGAGTTTAAGCTTGAGAAATTGACTATTTTGGCGCAACACAATGGTAAAAAGTTTAGTCAATTGGCACCACTGCTCCAGGGAAAAATTGAGGACTATCAACTCAATACTTATGTGATCCAACCTCCGACACCGGAGTCTATGAAGTTTAATATATTTGAACGGGTAAATCGCAGTAGTACGCAGTTAAATAAACAAGAAATTCGTCATGCTTTGTATCAGGGGCATGCGACGGCACTGCTAAAAAAGATTGCTGAATCTGAGGCGTTTAAACTGGCCACGGGGAATAGTATCCAGTCGCAACGAATGAGAGATCACTATATTATATTGCGGTTTATTGGTTTTTATATTTACTGTAAAGGTTGGCTTAATGATTATCGCTATGATGGTGATAGTGATGCTTTTTTGGCAACGGCCATGAAAGATTTGAATGCGATGGAAGAATCTAGTATTGAAGCGTTTTATAACGATTCAGTTCTGGCACTCACCACGGCATATGGCATTTTGGGCAAGAATTGTTTTAGGTTTTGCGATGAAGATGTCACTGAATCTGGTCTTGTCAATGCGGGGTTATACGAGATGCAAATGTTTGTTTGTCTAGAAGGCACTTTAAAGCGTGCAGATAATAGCAAGCTGTTGACAAATATAGATTATTTAACTTATAACGCCAAAAGTAGCGAGATTTGTGGCAAAGCGTTAAATACCACACCAGCGTTTGAGCAACGTTGTGAGTTGGTGATGAACGTGACAAAGGAGCGCCTGTGATGCTTAACTCAATTGCGATTAACGGTTTTAAAAGCATTGAAGCACAAGAATTGGTGCTCAAGCCATTAACACTGATCACTGGTGTTAATTCAACAGGCAAATCGTCGGTGATTCAAAGCCTTTTATTGTTGGCCAGACACCTCAACCCACAAAATGAATTACGTATGGCGGATTTAACTGCTGATTATAGTGAGTTCAGTGAGGTAAAAAATAAATATACCAATGCCAAACAAATTACTTTGTCAGGTCACTCTGGTGTTGGCTCTTTTACTTTAACCATTGATGCAGTAGATGAAGACTGGCAGATGGATACTCACCGTGATGCATTTATTTACGAACCTGCCAAAGCGACTGATAATGAGGAATTGTTTTATTTAAACGCTAATCGATTGGGGCAGGAAGCCGTGGCTGCACGCTCTAAACTCAAAGTGGGCAATCATGGTGAGTTTCTGTTCAGTGCTTTTGAACAACGCAAAAACGAGCCTTTACACCGTGATTTATGTGTTTACCCTGAATCACCATTATTAGGATTGCAAGTCAGTCGCTGGTTAAGTTTGGTCACTGGCATTAAAACTGAGCTTAAGACTGAGACAATCAACAGTAGCCAGGTTAAAGTTTCCTTTGATTTTGATGAAATTAGTGACCTTAATCCCTTTAACCTTGGTGCTGGCGTGAGTTTTGCGGCAAAAATTATTATCCTCTGTTTACTCGCCAAAAAGGGCGATATGGTGATCATTGAAAATCCAGAAATCCATCTCCATCCTAAATCTCAAGCTGCGCTAGGCCTCTTTTTTGCTTTTATCGCGGGCAGTGGTATTCAGTTAATCATCGAGACGCATTGTGAACACTTGATCAATAAAGTGGCTTACCAAGTCTATGATGAGAAGTTGGACAGTGGTGATGTGGTTATTCATTACAAAGCAGACATTAGAACCCCTTTTGCCGAGATTGGCATTGATGGTAATGGAGAATATATCAATACTGCTAATGAGATTGTATCGTTTCCCAGTGGTTTTTTCGATGCTACCTTAAATGATTTGCTGACAATGAGGTAGAAATGATGTCTGGTAATATGGTATTAAGTGATGAGTTGCTAATTGGCATAATACTCAAAGATTGTTTAGTGCCGTGTTGCCAAGAAAAACCTTAAATATTGAATATGTTGAAACTGCGGCGAATGTCTCGCGTATAAATAACAGTAGTAAAATGACAGAGGATTTTGCCAACGGTATTTTTCCAGATTGGCAAATTAGTCAAAATTCACTTGAACAATATCAAGGTCGCCATGACCGCTATCTGGTTATCGATAATGCGATGGAGATCATGCTCTCTAGTGGTTTTGATTATTTGTGGAATGACAACAAAGAGATCACTTGTGTCTTTCGTTTGATTTCGTAACGTTTTGATTGTGAAGGTCGATTGCAAGCAATTAGGTGATTGGTTTACAAGCACCTGGGGTTGATCTGCATGAAAAATATTGACGGATCAATCATTGGTTTAGTGTTGTGATAAGTAAGAGTTATCGTGCCTTAATTAAAATCAATCCATGGTAATAACACATATCAGGCTAAAGAATGATTGATAGTGTATTACGAAGCAAAAATAGAAACAATTATCTAACAAACAAGATTAGACATTTATCTTAGATCTTTTTAAACACCGATCTCGGATTCTTGGTTTGGTTTTTGAGAATTTTATCTTTTGGAACTTGAGTTCTACGATACCAAAGTAAAAAGCCAAATACACTGATTGAAATACCACCTATGCTTTTAACCACGTTTGCTTCTTCTGACTTTCTTGAGTAAACCATCATTAAAGACCCTAACATTTCAAACTTGTCACTATTTAAATCCAGTTTGTTGCGAATTTTCTGCTTCTCTGACTCTGACACTTTGTCAAATCCAATTTCTAGATTCTTGGCTTCAAATATCATTTCAGAAGAAAAGTCAGAAAATTCAATAATTTTTTGAAGTCTAACTGATTTAGCTTTATCGGCATGTATATAGCTAGCTAGTGCCACCATTAAACCCAAAACAGCTAAGAATATATAAAGATTTGAAGTTGGAGGCTTCGGTAAATTAATTTCCATGTTTCTTCTCAATTGAACTTAATTATGCTAACTCTCTAATCAACCGAGCCGATTTTAGGCGACGGATGAATTTGCTTGTTAAACCAAGCTACAGCGAGCTTGGAAACTATGATGACTATAACTCATTTAAATTGGCAACGAAACCAGCAGTAGCGTGTAGTACAGGACCGTCACGACAAAACTTTACTTAAAGTGAATCCAAAAGCGCCATCCAGCAGCTTTCTGGGAAAGTAGAGTTTTTGGATTAGGGTGCAATAATCAATGGCTATCGTTACATTTTGCCGTAAGCTCTGTTATTGACCTGAGTACAGGTATGGGCTTTTTCTCACTACAATGACGCCTTTAAATTTTAGAATTTTTGTTTTCTAATTATCGGTAGTTAAGAATATCTATTGAACCGTTAAATCGGTTGCCTGATAAAAGCATCATGCTGACGGAGTATTGTAATGTGTTTACCCAAGGCTTGGCCCTCCTAGTTTTGTAATTCTTAAACCCTATATTTTTTTACTACCAATGGTTGAAAAACAACCATAGACCACACTTGTATGCTATACTTATATCCAGTAGTTTAAACCTAATAACGCTTTTGTTACTGCCACTTAAGGGGAATAAAATGAGTCTACGCAATAGTTGTTTTGATGAACCCAACCATGAATATATGAACGATAGCGACCTTGAACTTGGCGGAAAAATTACCTTACTTGCAGGGCAAATCAATGCTGCTACT
>JBLGCB010000422.1:0-5906 GCA_047617105.1 Phenylobacterium sp.
AACAACGAGATATACCAGATGAACAAAATATTAATCACCTGCACCATTTTACTCGGGTGTTTTTCGACGGCCAGCTTGGCAGCCAACTTCTCGGCCAAGGACCACCCCAAAACCCTAGTCACCATTGCCGATGCGAAAACATCACCAGCAGTATGGTTAGATTTAGGAAAACTCGGTGATTCGATTGGCGATCAATGGTTATTTGACCAGCCCTTATTGGATGCTCAGCGTAATAAAATCGGCAATAATAGCGGCGTTTGTATTCGCACCAAGGTCGGCAACAGTTCTCAGTGTCAGTGGACCTTAACGTTAAAAGACGGCACCATTCAAGTGGCAGGCCGGGAGTTTGACCAAGGCAGTTCTGCGATACCCATTGTAGGCGGAACTGGTGACTACCAGCATATTTCTGGCCAGTTAGAATCGCACAAAAACAGTGATGGCACCTTCACTCAAACCTTAACTTATATCCAGACACTTAACGCCAAGGCAAAGATACAAACAAATGTCAGTGCACTCATCAACCAAGTCCGTCAAAATGGCCATTATTCTTGTACTGAATGCCATGGAAAAACTGGCAACCCACCGATAACTGACAAGTACGACAAGCAATCCCCCACCCTTGCCGGGCAAAACATTCAGTATTTACTCAACCAACTCAATCATTTTAAATCTGGCAGTCGATATACCAAAGAAATGGCAAACATTCTAAAAGACTACAATCAGGATGAAATCAAACAGATTGCGTTGTACTATTCACAGCAAACCCAAACCACCGATCAGCCCTTTGCCCCGTCGATAGATACCTTAAAACATAATGCTGCAACAGATAAGTTATGGGCCAGCCAAGGCCGGGTATTGTATCAGCAAGGGGATAAAAGTAGAGGTATAGTGGCCTGCCAGTCTTGCCACGGTCCATCTGGTCTTGGTGGCCATAGCGACTGTCAACCATCAATCCCCAAACTGGCAGCACAACATGCCCGTTATGTACGAATGACTTTACAGGCTTATCAGACGGGGAAACGAACAACTGACAAAACCTTAGATAATGTGATGAGGGAGTCGGTTAAAAATCTTAACGATGATGATATTAAATTTCTGGGTGCTTATATTCAGTCTATGGTTATCGCGCCATAGATGCGTTTACCAAAGTTACCGTAACCGCCGAGGATAAGTACTTTTTTACTCACAACATTTTACCGCTGAAAAATCGTTGGCAGATACTCTGCCATCGCCAAACCAAACATCTCATGCTGAGTAGCCGCCCAATGCACGCCATCAACAGGGCTGGTTTGCACCAAAGGTGCGGCATCAAAAAAGTGAATACCCAGCGCATCAGCCACAGCTTTATAATGCGGTGCAAATTGGCGTGACTTTTCAATCGCACCGCTAAACCCTGGGGCATCTTGTGGTGGTCCCGACGCGGTAATAGGTTCAATAAAAGCAGGTGATACCAGTAAGATTTGTGGACACTCTCCCGCAGGGTAATCCAAGCTGAGCGCGGTTTGGCAAAGCGCTTGCGCGCCTTGGGCTATTTGCTCGGCCGATAAATCAAAGAAGGTTTTTAAATCATTGGTGCCCAGCATGATGATCACCAAATCAAGTGGCGCATGGCTTTGCAAAAAAACGGGTAACAATGCCAGCCCGTTCTTAAAGTCTCGATGTTCATCGTCATGCAAGGTGGTGCGGCCATTCAGACCCTCTTCGATAATACGGGTGTCGCCAATCAGCGCTTGTTGTAATACCCCGGTCCAGCGTTGATCAAACGGATATCGATACCCAGTACCAGGGGCGTATCCCCAAGTATTTGAATCGCCAAAGCAGAGTATATTTTTCATTGAAGGGGTCACCCGGGGTTGTAATTTTTAATTGGTGGTTATGGTTGCATAGTTTGGGAGTGGTGGCAATGGATGTGGATAGTGGGCTGTGGGAGTGGCGTCCCGCCACGAATCTTCAAGACATCGTTGAAGCCTTGGTATATCACTATAAAAGACATCATCCCCACAGGTAAATTCATCCCCATAGATATGAGGATGAGGCGACGTCATGGTTGCAATAGAAAGGTTGTCATTGACTGGCGATTGGTTATACCTGCGTCGTGCTCCTGCACGCAGGTATTTGACCATCCATGGTCAAAAAAAAGGAGCACCGAAGTGCTCCAAACAAGAGAAAACCCTTTTAAAGTCAATAACCAGTACCAAATCACTGGCTATTGAAAGTTAATGACCTAGTTAGCCGTAACAGTCAATGTCACACCAGTAGCGGTGGTATAACCGTTCAGACCGATATACCAAGTACCTGAGGCTGGGTTGGTTAAAGTACAAGACTCATTGTTGCCATCTTTGTACGGACGACAGTTATATGAACTCGCCGTTGGCGTTGAACCATGTTTAACAAACAAGTCAGCATCACCTGTACCACCTGAAATACTGATGGTCATGGTTGAGTAACCAGCAGCCAAGTCTTGAGTGTACTGCGACCATTGACCTGCACCAACAGACAGATTCGGCAATGAATCATTGATTGGTGTTGGACCACCAGTTGATCCATCGGTGTAACTACCGGTTAAGCTCACGCCTGCAAAGGTGCTGTAAGCCTTCAGACGAACATAATAAGTACCGCCCGTTTGAGTACCAGTACAGTTCTCGTTGTTGCCACCCGCATACGGACGACAGTCATAGCTACTGTCAGTTGGCGTAGAACCAAATTTCACATACATATCTGCGTCACCCGACCCACCTGAAGAGGCAAAGCTAATATCAGTTGCGCCTGCTGGTACTTGTAAAGTGTATACCACGTCCTGGCCTGCACTTGCGCCAATACCGGTGGTCGCCACACCATTTTGCAATTCACTGCCGGTTGGTGGTGGATCAATTGGTCCATCTGGACAAGTGCCCACACCCACAGCACACCATGCCGTTTCTACTGCTGTTTTTTCAGTGGCACCATAAAGATCTTGCGCCGCCTGAGCAGTGGCCGTTCTTGCGCCAGAAAACTGGGTGTTTTGGCTCATATAGGTGGTTAATGCACGATAGAAGATTTTTTCTGCTTTGGCCATACCAAGGGCTGGTACCGTTGCTGTGGTTTTATTGCGCGGGTGAGTACCACCATCCACCAATAAAACATAAGCCAGGTTACCAATACCTGAGTTTAAGTGCACACCACCGTTATCTTGAGTACCAGTATAACGTTCTGGATAGTAATCTTTTGACTGACCATCTTGGGTTGGGTTGCTCATATAACGAAAAGCTTTACCTGGGGTGTTATATAAACCATCACCCAATAACCAAGTCGAAGACGTTGTGCCGTTTCTAAATGATTCGGCTGTGACACCAAAAATATCAGACCATGCTTCATTCAGGGCACCAGATTCATCTCGATAAACCAGGTTGGCGGTATTAGAAGTGACACCATGGGTAAATTCGTGGCCGATAACATCGAAGTCACTGGTGAAGTCATTATCAACACTGCCGCCCGCTTGGCCGTATATCATTTGTGAGCCCGTCCAGTAAGCATTCTGTTCGCCAAGGTCAACACTGGATACCAATGCCATACCGTTATTATTCAAGCTATCGCGACCATGCTTTTGGCTATAGTAATCATAAACCCAAGACGCACCATCGTGTGCCCGTTGAGCAGCAGCGTTGCCGCCACAGCTTTGCGTGTTGGTACACAACAAAGTACCAGGCGCTGAGTTTGAAGAACCGCCATTAAGGGTATGGGTTCGCCATGATTTGGCTGAATGGACCTGAGGATGACGGGTCACCACCGAATTGTCTTGCACGTTATAGAAGAAGATATCGCGGCCAAAATCACCAGGGCCGTTATTCCAACTGACTTCCATTTTCCAAACCAATGTGGTCGCGCCGTTTGCGCCGCTCACGCCAGGCACATAAACATAAGCCAATTCAGGCTCGCCAGTCACTTCACCAATTTTGCTGGCCAATTTTCTGGCTTGGCTGCTCGCTTTATGGTTCAGGGCGAAAGATTTCAGTGCAGCGGTGTCAGCATTAACCGCCAAAGTGCCCGATACAGCATAGATGTTGCCGCTAGTTGGGTTGGCCAAAACGCCCTCGCCCGCCAAGTCAGCATGAACAATCAAGCTGGTACCGTAAACATTTAAACCATTGATGGTTTGTGATACATGAGTATGGCGCTTGCCCAACTCATCAACCCACTCACGTTTAACGGCAAATTCTTCGTTGCCATTGGCTTGATAAGCCACTTGAGTGGCAAGGATGTTTTTCAGGGCGTTAATGGTATTTTGTGCAGTGACAACACCAAGGCTGCCTGCAACAAAAGTCGGTTGAGCCTGGGTTTTAATATTAGCTTTAATATTAGCTTTCATCTCTGCCATAACACCAGCAGACATGGATGATAAGGCAATGGCGATGGTGACTGCTAACGGATTCAAATTTTTCATAATTATTATTCCTGATTTATCCTGTTGTTATTAATGTTTGTATTTATTTTTTAGATTTATGGTTGCTTCAAATGCTTCAGAGCGACTGGTTAAGATGACTTGACCACTGCATCGCACCCTGAAGCATTCCTTACTGGGATGCTCCGACCCCAGAAGGTGAATCTACAATAGCAATGGCATTTTTAATTTACAATAGTTCAACATTTACAAATTTAATTAACTTTTTATAAACAAACGTAGCCGATTGTACAGAATTATTGACGCCTGATCGGACTGGGGTCTTCGAGTTTCAACATAAAGAGGCACAGTTGAATAACGATCGTTATGTTAATTTAGTGTTAAATAGTGTTTTTTAGTCCGCGAGGACGATATTTTGACGGCTGGGTGTCTAATGCAGTTACAAAAAGCTGCCCAGTTACAGCCTAGAGGCAACCGAGAGGCATCTCAGATGCAACCAAGAATATCAACCCGGTTTCATTAAAGTTGAAATTGGTGAGGTTACAACGTCTTTATTGGTTAATATATCAACGCTTTGGTGAATCGAGAATTAGTATCGCGGGAACACATGTAAATTTAAAGATAATTAAATGTAAAAATAAAGTGGTATATTTTTATTCTCTTTAGAGGGTGTTACATATTATTTACTGCGCTATAAAATATCGATAAAAGGACAAAAATGTACAGCTTTCTTTACATTTTGAGAGGCACGAGGGAATGGCGGTTGTAGTGCTGAGTATAAACCCCATTAATATGACGCATGGCGCGACTCAATCCAATCATTAATGCGATTGGTGGCGACGGCGAATTGAACTGTAGCCCAGGTTCAGGAGCGGGTATGAGCACCTGTGTGGTGGCCAGCAATACCATCATGAATTATTTGCTTGACCCCAACGGTTATAAGAGCTGGCTGGCAGATGAGAATAACCTTGGGGTGAATTACTTTAGCAGCAGCAACTACGATAAAACTGGTCATAGCGAATATACCGGGGTCATTGCAGGTGTAGTGCGTTTTTAGAGCAAAATGAATTAAAGGCGAGATTTTTCCGCCTTTTTGTTGTATGGGATGGGATGGGATGGGAGTTCCTGCGGGTTTAAACGTTCCTGCATTCAACTAACAGGTTCAAAGCTGATTTTTATTTTATACCCAACAGCATTGACATAATCTTCAATGGTTGAGAGTTTTGGTGATGAAGCTGAATTAACGTTCTCTAATCGAGATATATTGCTTTTTTTGGTGTGAAGAATATCCGCTAACGCTTCTTGTGTAAGACCCGCTTCCTGACGAAGCGCAATAAGACCTTTTCTTAACGCATAAGATAGTGCAAGTTCGTCATATTCGGCTTTTACTTCGGGTGTTGCCAGTGCTTTATCTTTAAAATCAGCAAATGTAGGACGTGTCATTTTTTCACCTCATTCATACGTTTTTTGGCCAGTTCCAGTTCTTTCTTTGGCGTTTTCTGTGTCTTCTTGATGAAAGAGTTTAAGA
>JBLGCB010000423.1:0-5891 GCA_047617105.1 Phenylobacterium sp.
TAATCTGGTGCGATAGGGGGGCATCACGCACGATGAACTGGAATAACGGCAATCTTATTTAATTGTTGTTCCTAATGGCTTTGAAGAGGTTAGATAAGTTGCTAACTAAGGTTTTCCTCTTGGTGGTGGTGTCGTGCTAAGGCGTTTTGGATGCAAAACGCTACAAATTCTAGGATGATCTTGTTTCAAATAGCGTCAAATCTACACCATGGTTCAATAACAACATTGGTGACCAATTGACAATTTGTTATTGAATACTTACAGTGGATGTTGTAGCTACGCCTTTTGGAGAACAACCTATGCGACTCCCGATTGAGATTACAACTCAACAGTTAAAAGCAGCAGAATCATTGCAAGAACTTGAAGCCTTTTTGCAATCTCGGATTAAAGCCGCCGAAAGGGGAGAGTTTTCATCAAAATCGGTTGATGATATTTTTGATGAAGAGATTCACGAGCAAAGTTTTGAATCAAGAATCATACAAGATTCAAGACCTTGAGCTTTGGCTTTACTTGTAGGATAGGGGGTTTGAAATTTCAAATCCCCTTCAACTTTGAGGGAAGCTCTCGGTTTTGATGGGTTTCGCCTTCGGCTGTGACGACAGCCTGGTCTCACCATCCTACGGAGACTCTAACATGGGGGCAGCTTACTTAAACATTTTCTTTGCTTTCTTCTTCGCTTTTTTGCCTTTCTTTTTCGCCTTTTTGGCGGTGCTGGTCGCTGCCTTTTGAGCGCTCTTGGCGGCGCTAGCGGCGGCTTGTTGACTGGCCTTAGCCGCTTTGGCGGCCGCTTCTATGACGCTTTTATAGCTATTGTTGATAAACCTATCCACTGAACTGGTGGCATATCCTGCACCGCTAAGGGCTTTTTTCATGCCATTGACATCAAGCTTATAAACCGATTTTAAGCTATTGCCGATGCTGTCGATATTGTTACCTGCGCCACGTAATATCTTAGCTGCGTCCTCGGCGCTTTGTTTAAAGTGTTGGTTTAATACCTTGCTGGTGGCATCAATATCTTCTATGCCTTCCATCACGCCATCACCTACGGCATTGGCCCAGCGGCCAGCATCCGAGAAGATATCGGTGACGCAATCTTTAACTTCTTTGGCGATAATATTGGCTAGGTTAGCCAAATCGTCACCGTCAACTTTGAGGGTGCAGGCAATATTATAGCTTTGCCCCTGGAATGCAAAACGGCCTTTAAATGAAGCTTTGGCCGCTTTACCATCAAACGAGATCGCCACTTGACCGCTAACATTGGTATTAAAACGGGCTTTACCCAACTGCGCCAAGTCAAAACGTAAGCGACATACCGCCGCACTGCTGACACTGGCCGAAAGCTGATTGATATTGCCCATATCCCCTTTAATTTGCAGCGCTTGTTCAATGCTGCCATCAATGGCGCTGAGGTTTACGGTTCGTTTTTGGCTGATGGCCAAATCAAATATAAAACCGCCGCTGGTGATTGAGACGTAACATGCACCTATCAATCCCATCATTTGCAGTTGTCCGTTGATGTAGATATGCGGACGTTTGAGCGCCGGGTCGGGGTGATTCGGCTGGTTGATGGTGGCAATCGATACCTCAGCCCCGTCATTAGCATCATCGGCAGCGCTTAAGGCAAAGAAGCTTTGTTTATAGATAATCAGCGGGCGTTCAAGTTCTGCGGCCAATACAATGCCTTTGTTGGGGTTCACTTCTATCCGACAAGTGGCCGATTGATTAAGCACGCTGACTTTGCCGTTTAACAATATGCCTTGGTTAAAGGTTAGGCTGCCCACTTTGGTCGATTGGGGCACGTTATACACTTGCGCATCTAAGGTGACGGTAATGCCCTGATCGGTGAGTTTTAGGCTGTAGTGTTTCATCATATCGGGCAGGTCGGTGATGGCCCATTGGCTGCCTTTATGTTTAACCACAATCAACAAATCATGGTCGCTGCCAAGCAGTTCGATACCGCCATGGGTTTTAAAGGCGGCTTTGACGCCGCTTTGTTCAAGGTTATCTAGCGAAGTGGTCACCTCTGCGGGGATGGTAAACTCATTGGTGCCAGAGAGTTTGATGCCAGCCAATACGTCAGCAAAACCGTCAGGCAGTTTGTTGACATTGGCAAATACTGAGGTGATATCGGCCAATGATAGGTCGCTGATAGCGCCAGCAAAAACCGACTGAGCCGGGTTATTGGCATTAAAAAACAATGAAACAGAACTTGAAAAACTGGCCACATCAATACTGGCCGATACGCCAAGACTGGGGGCACCTGCGTAGTTTAAGCCAGTCATTAACACCAAATTACTCAGTTGCAAGCCGCCAACTTTCACCGTGCCAAGCATTGAACCGGTAAAATAAGCCCCGCTGGTGACCAGGCTTAAGGCCAAATCAAAGCGGCATTTACGCCCGCCAATTTTTACATCAGTGGTGGCAGAGGCAAAAAACTCAGGGGTGCCTTGATTAAAAGCAATGCCAAGCTCGCCAATCAACGGCGAATTGCCGTTAATGGTAGTGGCTATGGTGGTGTATAAACTGCTTTGTTGATTTGGTGGGTTAGAGACTTGAACGGTCACCGCCAAGGTCGGATCTAAGCCTAATAGTTGGCGTAATAATTTGCCTTGTTTACCGCTGTTTTCAATTTGCCATGCGCCATAACAATTAATGCCGTTGATTAATCCGCCTGAACTTGCAGGTAAAACCACATTGGTTCGGGGTAACACTGGGTTGTTAAAGGCGGTGATTGCGGGGAACTGAAACTTTGGCCCATCGTAGCTGGATATCACTAGAGTAAAGTCTTGCATGACGGCGATTTTATCCAACGGTTTTAGAACACTAAGGCCCGGGATATCACTCAAACCTAATTCACTGTCGAGACTGAACCCGGCGGCTGCACCCCATTTGCCTTGTGTTTTTTTCAGCTCAAAGGCCAAATAACCAAAACCTTTGACCATACTGGCCAATTGGAATACCAAACCCGCGCTGTTCTTTTTAATCATCACACTGGCATCAAGCAGGGTGAAGTCGAGCCCTTTGGGCAGTTTGACCGCTTTGTCGGTGAGTTTACTTAACAGCTCAGCAAAGTTTAATTTGCCGACATCGCCACCAATACTAAATTCACCGGGCATGGTGTAGTTGGTTGAAATGGTGATGTTGTTGCCGATGCTGAGTTGGCCTTTTAAGCTGCCTGATGACTGGTAACCGCTTGGCTGTTTTTGTATTAGCAGATCAAAGTTAATATTTTTGATCTCAAAGGTGGTTGGCCCGAGGTTAAGCTGCCAAGTTTTTGGTGCTGCGGCCATCAACCCCGAAAATTGGCAGGATTGACCTGGAGAAACCAGCAACTTTAATTGTGCTATCGATAAGTCGACAGGGATTGGTAAATCGGGGGCGAAGGATTGGATTAATTTTTTCAGCGATAACGGCGTCTTGGTGCTGGTCAATTGCACGCTATATTGTGGCTGCTGGTTTTTATCTAATGATACTTGCATGGTGGTGGTGAGGTTAGACACATTTAAGAAGGTGGATTGGCCAGTGACGGTAATTGACTGTGCTGGTTGATCAATGACCACCTCGACATTATCGATTTGAATACATTGCCCTTGGACAAAACCGTTGAGGGTTTCTCCGGTGATATTGATTTGCTGTTTTGCGTTGGGTTGGCTGAGGCGTATTAACTGTTCAAAAGTGCTCATTTTTGTCCTTATTACTTTAAATATGCAGTGAATTGAGTGTAGATGAAAACAAAATAAACGGTGTAAAGTGTGGTGAAAATGATACGGCGTTGGCGACGCATCACTTGCGTAAATCCACAAGGGTGCCTATTCTTGACAATGGTACGCAAAAAGCTGGTTTTAGAACCAGAATCTTAAATACGCAGTATTCACCAACGCAATGGGAGTCAAATGATCATTTGCTTTCATCACTTTCAGCATAATAAGGCTAGCCAGTGGGCGAGATACTGGCCTTTTGTCTTGGTTTTTTTATGCTATTTCATCGCCAGCCCAACCCATGCCAGCACGCAAAACCTGTCCATTGAACAAACGATTGAACAATATCAGGGCATTGTCGGTGATGTTGATGCTTATCGGTTTATTTTATCGCCATCTGAATCAATGCTTATCGAAGTCACTCAAGCCAATAGTGATGTCAAACTGGTGTTATATGATGTTGCTACTGAAAAAACGCTGGTATTTGCCGCCAGCATTCCCGCCACCAGCTGGGTTAATGAAAGCATTGTGGTGAATGCCAGTCAGTGTTCCTCTTGCCTTTTACAAATTCAACCCGTTGCCAAAGTGGATGAGTCGGGCAGTTACCAGTTAACTTCAACCCGGTTAATGATGCCGCAAGATAACGCAAAGATAAAATTTGCCTCCATCATGACCACTGCGGCGATTCAATGGCTAACCGCTGGCGAAGACCGGGCACAGCTAACACCCGTTTACAGGTTGTATTTTAAGGTCAGTCAACTGGCTCAATCTGAAGCGTTTAAACGAAGAAGTGTCTATCTGGCCGCTGAAGTTTCGCACTTGCTGGGCAATTACAACACTCAGCGAGAATTGTTATTAACCCTGATTGCTGCCAAATCAAACGATGCTTTGAGGTTGCGAGCACTAGTTGATTTGGGGGTTAGCGACCAGGAAAACCGGCAGTTCGAGCAAGCGATGGATTATTTTGAACAAGCGCTGGCGATATCACAAGGTGATGATTTAATGCGCGCCAAAATTACCAGTCGTTTGGGGATTATGGCTGATAGTCAGGGTGAGCATAAACAAGCTGAAGTTCATTTTAGTGAGGCTTTTGTGGTTTTTCTGGCCAGCGGAGATTGGCCCAATACCATTTTAGGGCTGATTAATCTGGGCTGGTCTAACTATCGTCATGGGGATCTAGCCAAGGCATTAAAGTATTATCATCAGGCTTTATCGTTTGCGATTAAGACTGGTTCAGCGGGCTTAAAAGTCAATGCCCTGACTAAAATCGGCAATGTTTATGGTCGTATGGGCGATATTGATCAGGCGATTCATTTTATTGATTTGGCATTACTCGACAGCGGTCAATTTTCACATTCATTGTTAGATGGCCGGGCGAAACAAGCCAAGGCGACGGTGTTATTTAGGGCGGGCATGTTTGAATTGGCCAAGGATGTGTATCAGCAGGCGCGTATTGCTTATGCCAAAGAAGATTCATTGACTGATGAAATCAATATTCATTATTTTCTTGGTAGGGTGCACAACGGCCTAGGTAATTACGCCCAAGCGCAGCAAAATTACTTAAAGGTGTTAGCGTTCGATAAAAAAGCCGCCAATAATTATGATATTGGTACGGGTTACAACCGCCTCGCTGAAACGGCATTGGCGCAGCAGCATTATGCTCAGGCGTTAGATTATCAAAATCAGGCGTTAACCTTGCTGAAGGATGTCGATGATGATCACCTTAAAGGCCGGCTCTACAGTCAGGCAGGGATGGTCTATTTTTACAATGATTTGGCTGCTCAATCTCAAGATTATTTTCAGCGTGCGCAACAATTACAACAACACAACGATGATTATTTCGGTTCAATTGATACCGGTTATCGTATGGCGATAACAAAGGCCGACGCTGGTGATAAAAAACCAGCTGTAGCTATTTTGTCAGCGGTGATTAATAAAATTCAGTCACAGGATGCGTTAATTACCCGCGGCGATATCCGGCGTAGTCATTTGGCCTTAAGGCAAAAAGTCGTCGGATTACAAATCAGACTGATGCGCGACACGGGTGCCAGTGCGGCGCAAACCCTTGAGTTATCAGAGATGTTCCGCTCACAAACCTTAAACGAAAAATTACACCGTACTGCTGCCGATAAAGCGCTCTCACCAGCGCTGATCCAAAAAAGAACCCTGTTGCAACAGCAATTGCAATCTAAG
>JBLGCB010000424.1:0-5856 GCA_047617105.1 Phenylobacterium sp.
CACTGATTCAAGCTTTCAACGTGATGATCTTGAGTCAATAATAATGGTGCTGCGGTGTCGCTGAGCATAAATTGGCTGCGGGCGGTGGGATTCTCAGGAGAGATTGGCACATAGGCAGCACCCGCTTTTAGCACCGCTAAAATACTAATGACCATGGCAATACTGCGGTCTTGATAGACCACAATTAGGGTATCCGCAGACAGTGATTGCTGATATTGGCTTTGATAACTGTGTGTAATGATAGCCGCCAACTGATTGGCTTGCTGGTCGAGTTCACGGTAAGTGAGTTGATTCGGTTCACCGTGGAGGTTTTCACAGACAATAGCGATGGCATTAGGGGTTTTATTCACTTGCATTTCGAAACAATAATGCAGGCTATCTTCAGCTAATTGTGGGGTCATAACACTTTTATTCTATGGCAAAGTAAAAATTCTGGCGGCATTACATCATGGAACAGGAACTTGTGTAAAGTGCTATTTTATTAGAAGGCAGGCACAAGGTGTGAAAGCGTTTACATTGGATTTGTTAGCGGAAAATATTGTTTTCTTGATCAAGTAAAAACGTATCAAGTTTTTTTGACGGCTCCAAATCAGTTTGATGTGAGCCACTAACGACCTTGCTGTTGTCTTGCAAATAAACAAGATGATATTGTGGACTGTTCGGCAATAGTCGAACGATATAATGTTTATCCTTTTTACCTCGTCTGTCGGCGAATTCACCAATAACAGACCATATTGTACTTTTACTATTGTCAGGATTATGGCTGTTACCGAGGGATGAACCCGTTTGTGCTTGAGCATAGGGCACTGTCATAGAAAGAACAGTTAAAGAAATATCATTAAGTACTTTACTAAAGTGAGGATTATTATTGTTGATGTAGGGAAAAGTGAGTTGGCCAGCCCACAGGTATAAACGCCCTGGCATCGCTTTGGATTCATGGTTTGCTGCCACGATAAATTTTGCCCCTTTGAAAGGCGTAATCGAGAAAGCACTTTGATTATTCAGCAATAAATCAGTGTTAATTTTCACTATTTTATGCTTTTTGGCGAAATGAAGCTGTTTTCTGATATAAAACTCATTCTTGCTATAAGCGGACTCATAATCTACAGAATTCACCGATATCATCAGTTCATTGAGTTTGTCTGGTGGCGCTGATTGCACGGTAAGTGAGCACAAAAGTATAAAAACAGTGGCTATTATTAGTCTCATATGGACTCCTTTAAAGGATTATTATTGATTTTTATTACCGCAACCTTGCGTCCTGAGTTTCCTAATTCAGTAGAATGTGGCAAAAAAAAGGTCAAGTCAAGTGGAGTCTCAAGAATATTTTGATCATTAGTTTTTAATATAGTATATACACTTTTTCCGATTGTATCTCATGCGGACAAAGTGTGCGCGCGATATCCCTGGTCGGTGCAGGACTGAGCACCGTAATCGCTTTGGGCACCGCCAGTATGGTCGCGTCAGTGGGTTATGTGCTGCTACCGGTATCGAAGCAGATTAGAGGGCAGTTGGAGGAGAAGATCGTTAATGGGGTAGATAAGGATGGATAATAAAGCCGATTAATGTTGTAGCGTTAGACCGGTGGGAAGGCCGGAATAGCCAGGGTGTTTTGTCTGGGGTATTGTTAGTGTCAATCATAAAATAAACAAAGTGATATCGACGCTATGGGCTTATCAATCATCAGTATCAAGTTTAAAGATAAACCGCCTTCTAGGTCACAAGTGATTGATCGGGTAGCAAAAGTCACTGGTATTGAGTTATTGATTGGCAAAAGACGCATAGTCAGTTTCAAACGTTACCCTAACGAAAAAACATACGTTTATCATCATGATAAATCGATTGAAATACATTATCAAGTAGGACTGTTTTACGTGTTGCCGTATGTGTTGGCCAATGCTTATATCGCCTTTGGCGGGCAGATTGAGCGAGATAACTTGCTTGAGAAAAGAACAGACTACTGGCAAGCCATTTCGGCCAAAACACTACACCGATGGTATCTGAAGCATTTATTCGACGTTTATCAGGCGATGTTGCTGGCTTATGGCTTTTATTTTCTGGTGCTGTGTGGTTTGGGTTATGCGGTATATTGGCTGACGAGATTGGTGTTTCAGTTTATGCTGTTGTAACGATTCAGCGCACTGAGCTAGACAATCGTCTCATCACGCTGAACAGTTAAATTAGCTCAAAGGTTGTTATCGATTTTTGTCGCCAGCGATGGCTTTTTTCGAACGCATTGGAGTCCCCTTCGGCGGTTTTTTTGTATTGCTTTTTACTGCCCTTTTCTTGTCCAACAGTTGGTTTTTATCCTGCTCTGCACGGTAGCGACTCTTCTTTAACGGTTTCTCAACTTCCTGGCCGTCATATTGCGCCGGTAAAGCACTGCCCACTTCATAACCAGGCATAATAATACGTTCAAAGCGACGACCGATGAGTGCTTCAATGTTGTCTAAAAACTTTTCATCTTTGGCGCTGACCAATGAAATGGCAGTGCCCGTTTTACCAGCACGTCCGGTGCGGCCAATGCGATGCACATAATCTTCGGCTAAATAAGGCAAATGAAAATTAACAACATAAGGCAAGTCTTCAATGTCCAGCCCTCTAGCAGCGACATCGGTCGCCACTAAAACGCGTACACTGCCCTCTTTAAATTTTTCTAAGGCCATGTTGCGAGAACCCTGCGATTTATCGCCATGACACAAAGCGGTTTTAATCCCATCAAGCTGTAATTCTTTGGCCAATACATTGGCACTTTCTTTAGTACCAGCAAAAACCAATACCTGACGCCAGTTATTAACACCGATGAGTTCTGACAGCAATTCACGCTTACGTTGTTCAGACACCCAATAAACCGACTGTTTGACCTTACCAGACGTACTGTTTTGTTTGGCTACATCAATGGTTCGTGGGGTATGCAAAATTTGTTTGGCCAAGGATTTAACCTTGTGGGAGAAGGTCGCCGAAAACATCAGCTTCTGATGTTTTTGTTTGATGCCCATCAGCAGTTTTTCTATGTCTGATAAGAAACCCATATCCAACATACGATCGGCTTCATCCAGCACTAAAAACTTCACATGAGATAAATCGACATTTCTTAAATCTAGGTGTTCCAAAAGACGTCCTGGCGTGGCCACCAATATATCAACGCCTTTTTTAAGCATCTTGGTTTGGCTATCCATTTTCTTACCGCCATAAACCACACCACAGCTGAGTGGTAAAAACTGGCTGTAATTTTTGATATTTTCACCAACCTGCGCCGCTAGCTCTCGGGTAGGCGTCAATATCAAAGCCCGGATAATCGGTTTTGAGCTGGCTTTACCAGCTGTTTTGGCCAATTCGTCCAATATGGGCAAGGTGAAAGCGGCCGTTTTACCGGTGCCGGTTTGTGCGGTGGCCAGTACATCCACACCACTGCGGATCACCGGAATGGCCTGTTGTTGGATGGGTGTGAGTTGTTTATAACCGCTCGCTTTCACGGCCTTTAATAAATCTGCGGAAAAACCTATCGAATCAACACTCATAACACCACCAAAAAAAGAATCACACTAAAATGACGGCGGATTATAGCAGCTTTTATAAGCTTAATATCTAGTAACTGTTTAGAATGTTGGCTGAATATCACTATAATAAGCGGTTAAGATTGGATTGGGCTCGTTGATTACAGGGGCTTTCACTTATTTAGGGGTTAAATTTTCACATAGATCTGAGCAAAATAATTTTTTGCTTGAGCACAAAGTAAAAATTACGCTTGCTTAAACTTGAAAAAGCTATAAATGAGTTCCAAAAATGTATTGAATGCGAAAAACAACTACGAGACATGATGTTTTTTGATAAGGATTATCCTAATTACAAGAAAATTTCTGAATACAGGACTGAAGCGCGGTTATCACTGCAAGCATGAGGTGTTAATTTTTACCTTTATTATGCTCCACGGTGGCCACGGCAGTGGACGTCGTGCTGTTGCCGTGACTGTCTGACACGGTAACAGCAATGGTGTAGTGTCTTGCATTTTTTGGTCCCGCACGTTCAGCACGTAACCAGACTTCCCAGCTATCACCGACCTGATTGACTTGCCAATCACTATCGGTATTACCATCACCATTACCGTTAATATCTTGGTTACTGGTGACCTCGATAACGACACTGGGGTTGGCATCGACTAAATCATCAACCTGGTTAACGACACCGACAAGCACCATTTTGTGATTAGGCGGCCATAGTTTATCGGCATGTTGATTCAAGCTAAAGTTGGGTGCGGTGGTGTCTACTACAGTGACCATTTGTGTGGCTGAGCTTTGGTTGCTATTGGCATCCGTTGCTGTCCAGTTCACTGTGGTTATTCCTACAGGATACGCTGCGATTTGGTTCGAGGTGACGTCTACTTCAAATATATCACTGGCAGCAGCTGCGCCGATATCAATGCTGGTCATGGGACCTGTCGCCTCAACCTCAACATTGGCACCAACACTGAGCACTGGCGCTGTGGTGTCTTGCACGTTTACCGTGGTACTGCTGCTGCTTTGATTGCCTGAGCCATCAATTGCTATGGCTGTTACTTGAGTCGTGCCCAAAGGATAGTTGGCTAGCTGAGGATTAAGGGTGACTGATACATCACCACAGGCATCATCCGTTGTTGGGCTTATCGTTGCTGAGGCACCTGCGGTCGAGGTTGCTTCAAGCGTTTGGTTTGCGCCCGCATTAACACTCGGTGGCGTTTCATCCACCACCACAACGGTCGCCTGGCAGGCACTGGATAAAGCCGGATTAGTGCCAATCTCGCTGACGTTAAGTGTCACTGTGCTACTGCCCAAACCGAAGCTGTCAGCAGACTGGGTAATAGCAAGCGCATCATTGTCGGGGTCGAAGCTGTCTGCATTAATGCTTGCGGCAGCTTGGCAAGTCAGCGGTGAAGCAACCTCAACAACATCAGTACACAGCGCCACCGGCGGCGCATTACAAATACTGTCTTGGGCAGGGTTTGCGTCTACTGGACAGTTATCGTCTTGGTCCAAAAAGCCATCGTTATCGCAGGCGTTTCCTATCAAGTCGGCGTCAGTATCCAGTTGATCAGTGTTAGCAACCATTGGGCAATTATCACCAATATCAACACCGTCGTCGTCAAGATCAGTATCACAAACGTCACCGACACCATCAGCGTCTATGTCAGATTGATCAGTGTTACTGTGAATCGGGCAGTTATCCAAAGAATCGATGAATGAATCGTTATCATCATCTTCATCGCAGGCATTTCCGAACGGGTCTGAGTCGCTGTTGGCTTGATCTGGATTCGATATATCAGCACAATTATCCAAATCATCGGGTGTGCCATCATCATCATCATCGGCAATTTGAGTGGATGCAAGACAAATGGCGGCCCAAGTTGATTCTGCAACTTCTGAGTGTGCGCCGTCATGGGTCCAAGAGCCGTTAGTATTTTGAGTGCCAAGTAAATAGTCAACGCCATCAACAAAAGCCGAGCTGTCTGATTCGCCAGCAGTCGTTAGCGTACACAGTGACATACCGGTAGAAAATGCATCTGAGTCATCGGATATGGCGTTGGGCAAGGTGTGAACAGACCAGCCACCATCACTGTGTTGATGACTTTTAAGTTCTTCTATCATTGCCGCGAGTCGAGGGTGATCAGGCGCAATATCTGCGGCACGTAATCCCAGAATTAACCAAGACAGTTCTTGAAGATAATAGTTGCTACTAGATTTGGGTCGCATTTATACCCAAGTAACCTCGAAATGCGGAATTTAGAGCCTCTGAGCGGTTTCAATTCAAGGCGCATTGGTGCCGGAAGGGTCATTTCCTTTGAAACCAATGGAACGATGAAGTGGAATCGCTCAGAGGCTC
>JBLGCB010000425.1:0-5852 GCA_047617105.1 Phenylobacterium sp.
AAGAAATTCGCGTAGGTGACAACGACAGACTCGCGGCAAAAGTTGCTCAAATGATAGGGGCAGAGTATCTGTTTATTTTAACCTGCATTGATGGCGTTTATGACCGAGACCCTTCAGAAGAAGGCGCGGTGTTCGTAGAATCTATCGAGGATGTGAGCAGTTACATGTTAGCCGCAAGCGGCACCAGCTCGTTGGGCAGTGGTGGTATGTTAACCAAATTGCAAGCCGCAAACATGGCGCAGAATGCCGGTTGTACCACCATCATTGCGCGAGGAACAATGGACTCTCCCGTTACTTCAATATTGCACGGCCAGCGCAAGCACACCAAATGTATTGCCCATTCATCACCGTCATCGGCATGGAATATCTGGCTGACCGACCGCTTGCAAATGGCTGGTAGCTTAGTGATCAAACAAGAGGTAGCCGACGCGTTAAGTGGCGGAGACGATGGTTTTTCATGCCACGATGTTGTGTCAATTCACGGCACCTTTGAGCGCGCAGATGTGCTTCATGTCTATGATGAGAAAGGGGAAGAGATAGCGCGCGGTTTATGTAACTTTTCGTCCGATGAAACCGCAATCATTTCAAGCCGTCCAGATGAAACGGTTAACAATATACTGGGGTATACGGCATCACATCGCTTGATCAATACCGACAATTTGGTGGTATTGGATAAGCATCACCTTTCATGGCAAGAACCGGGTAAAAGTGATTAATTAACAATACCAGCCTACCATCATTGAGCCCTAAACGAGGTAAACTTCATCTAGGGCCAACGATTCATCTACCATCTCTCGCCACGAAAGCAAGCTATTCAACTTTCACCCCATGCGCCTGCTGCGTTAATAACTGTATCAGCAGCTAAACAAGTCTCTACGGCGCTGATTAACTCTTTTGCGGTATAGGGTTTGTTCAGTACTTTTAGGGGCGGTGAGTATTTCCTACTCTGTTCGACCAAACTGCTTTGGTAACCACTAGACAGTAGTACTTTGGTGTTGGGATAGTGTAATAATACTTGGTCAGTCAATTGATAGCCATTCATCTTGGGCATCATGACATCGCTTAAGACCAAGTCCACAGCATGATGAGCCAATATCTGCAACGCCTGTTCACCGTTATTGGCCGTATAAATATGAAAATGGTTCGCTTGAAGCGTCTCTTGGGTCAGTTGACAAAGTTGTTTTTCGTCATCAACAACCAGTACGACTTTATTTGCTACTGACATTGCTCGTTGATCACCGCCGTTGATGATATGTTTAATATTTTGTAAGTCGTTTGAGCCATCAAGGCGTGTGGTACTAAACGCTGATCTCGACCGAGGAAAGTAGAAAGTCAATAATGTACCTGATTGAGTACTTGGCTGAGCAATAGATTCGACAGTGATCGCACCCGCGCAAGCATTGACAAACCCGTATACCTGAGACAAGCCCAAACCTGTGCCCATATGCTCCTTTGTTGTATAAAATGGGTCAAATATTTTTTCCTGTACCTGTGCGGACATACCGCAACCATTGTCTTGGATACTTAGCATCACATATTGTCCTGGTGGCAGGTCGAGGTTTTCTGTCTGGTGCTCACCCAAGTGTACATTCTTGGTTTCTATTGACATTTTTCCGCCACTGGACATAGCATCTTTGGCGTTGAGGAAAATGTTGAGCAGCATATCATCAAATGAACAGGTGTCTATGTTGAGACTCCATAGATTTTCATAAAGTGACATTGTTAATTCAATTGTGGGAGTCAACGATTGTTGCAGTAAAGTGAGTTGTGTAGAAATTAATTGATTGATATTTACAAGCTGATTATTTTGCGGTCTATGTTTTGAAAAAGAGAGTAACTTACTGGTCAATTCTGTGCCACGCTTACCGGCAGCGGCAATATTGTTAACGTATTTTAGTTGTGCCGGTTGCTCATGTAACTTTTTTTGCAATATTTCACAATAACCTAAGACAATGCCTAACATATTATTAAAATCATGGGCGATGCCACCGGTTAATTTGCTTAATGCTTCCATTTTATTGGTGTATAACCGATGTTTTTCAAGTTGCTTTCGTTCAGTAATGTCTTGACCTACACAGATAATACCCATAAGTTGATGCTTGTCATCAAACATTGGCGCGCCTGAAATTAACATTGGAATTTTTGTGCCTGGTTGACTCAGACAAGCCACTTCAGTATTGGCAAAACTGCCTTGATCTATTAATGCTGAAAAATCGGCCTGCTGTAACCATAGAGGTGTTTTTTCAAAGATTAAATGAATGGATACGCCAATCAGTTGCTCTTGCTGATAGCCGGTTAATTCAACTGTGCTGTGATTGATGGTGCGGATTGTGCCATCCAAATTTAGCACAAATAGACTGTTGGCCATTGAGTTAATAATGCTGTCAAAGTATTCTCTAGACACCGTTGTTTCGCTCAAAGTTGCGCTCATTTTATCAAAAGCTAAAGCCAGTTCGCCAATTTCATCTGCGCGTATCAGTCCTATCTTATGGCTCAAATCGCCATCACCAATGAGTTGACTGCTGTGCTTAAGGGCTGACAATGGTTGAATAATGCTGTTACTGAGAAAATAGGAGTGGGTGATCAAGGCTACTACCAAAATGCAAACTAAGATCACCACAGTGAGACTTGATTGTTGTTGGGCTTTTAAGAGTGCATTTTTGCTTAGTTTTGACAGTTGCCACGCATTGCCGAGCATGGCCTGAGAATTTACCAGCATATGGCTAATTAATCGTTGTTGCATGGGCGAGTATTGCGATAAAGCAGTCAGGGCGTGATTTGAGGCGGAACGATCAAATATGTCGGTTATCTTGGCAAATTTCAGCTCCAGCTTCTTGTGCTCCAGTTGAATTTCGAGTAGCAGTTTTTGCTGTGATGCGTCGACCAAAACATGTCGGTGTAATAAGTGAGAAACATCCTCATAAACGATGTACCATTGGCGGTTGGCGCGTATTTCTTGGTGTAATAAGTACTCACCCGCGAGCAGGTTGAGCTCAACGATGCCTTTGACAATTTGGTCGATGACATTATCTTTTTGAACAGCCTGTTCAACCTGCTTTGAGGTGATAAAGAGGGTAGAGCCAATCAGCAATGCCAATCCAACAGACAAGAGTATATTAAGATGAAATTTTGCTTTAATTCTCATGGTGGCCTTGTGCTGCGTGGATCACAGTAACAGCGCTCGGTTTAACTTTTGTTAAAGGTAAAGGGGCCAGAAAATCAAGATAATTAGGTACATTTCGTTGCACGGTCAACGCACTTGTAATCGCCCAACGAGCTTCATCTTCAAAGGTTGTCAACAAGGATTGGTCGAGCACAATTTTAAAGGTGAATTGCTTCCACAGGGCCGACACCACCGCAATATCGATATTTAATCGTTGTGATATAATGGCTTGTGCTTCTAATGCATTGTTCTGAATAAATTCTGTAGCGCGAAGGTTAGCCCTGAGAAAACCTTCTAGGGTGGCTGAATGTGCCTTGGCAAAATCGTTCATCACCATAAAGTTAAAGGTTTCCCGATATACCTGTGACGTTTCTAATTGTCTTTCTGTATTGTTTAATAATTGTCGAGCTTGATAAGCATGGGGCTCCCAAATGACAATCGCATCAACCTGGTTTGTCGCCAGCGCCGCAGGCAATTTATCGGGGTCAATGTCGACTATCTTGATAGCAGATGAAGGGATTTCATTTAATTCAAGGTAAGAGGCTAAAAAGAACTGTCCTGTGGTGCCAAAAGGCGTGGCGATTGTTTTTCCGGTTAAGTCAGTGTGGTCAACAATGCCACTGTCTTTACTGACTATAATTTTAACATCATCATAAGAGTAGGCAAAAGTGGCCAGCACAGAAAAGTCTGCTCGGTCGAAGCTGCTGAAAACGATTGGGGTTGGTGCAACGGTTGAAATATCAATAGCGTCACTATTGAGCATGGCTAAAAAGCTGTCGCGTCCGGTGGAGAATTCTTTAATGGTGATATCGAGAGCCTCATCACGATAGTATCCCTTTTTTTGCGCAACCCATACGGCGCCTGTCAACAGGCTGGTTTCGACGGCTAAGGTGATTTTTGCCATTGGCCCCTTTGTTGTTGCAGCTATGTTGGGGCCTATTATCGCTGAATTGAATCCCCAAAAAAGGCAGATCAGCAGGGCCATAAATGCGCTTAAGGTATATTTGGTCATCATACTGCCGTAACGCTGTAAATTATTTTAAGCTTAGTAAAAAACTATTGTTTTTCAAATTTATAGCGGTTTAATAAGCTCAATTATAATTTTATCTGATGGCAGTGTGGAGCGTAAACCCTATTGTAAAAAGTCTGGAAATTGTGGCAACTGTTCAATATTGATTTTTCGTCTTTAAACATAGCCTGATATTCTTTGCTGTTTACCAACCCAAACGGGTTATTATCTTCATGGCGATTATTGCTCAGATCCGGCGTTTATGCCCCAGATATGGGCATTGATTGGTCCTTTATTTTTACGTTTTTTGTTACCGCTGCCTTCAGCTTTTGCCATAGGTTTAGCTGTGGCTGAAGAGGCTTCTATGAGCGCTTCATCAACTTCAAAACCTTCGACTTGTTCACGTTCAAGCCAAATTTTGTTCTTCTTTTCGATCACTTTGAAATGATGATAATCTTCATGGTCAATAAGCGACAAGGCTAAACCTACTTCACCGGCGCGGCCACTGCGACCTATACGGTGCATGTAGTCTGATGGACTTCTGGGCAGGTCAAAATTGATCACCACGGGCAGTTTTTCTATGTCAAGACCACGGGCAGCAATATCGGTGGCAATTAACACGTCAATCTCACCGGCTTTAAATTCTTCTAGCACGCGACTACGCGCGCCTTGGCCTTTGTCACCATGAAATACTTCGGCAATAATGCCACGTTTAGCCAGTTTTTTAGCTAAGTGCTCACAGTGGTTTTTGGCATTAACAAAAATAAGCGCTTGTCGCCATTTATGTTGGTGGATCAAATGCGCTAAAAGGGCAGTTTTGTCGCCTTTGTTGACCGTAAAAACGCGCTGAACTAAGGTGCTGGCGTCTTTACTTTGTACTTGTATTTCAATCGGGTTGTTAAGCAATTCTTGGGTTAATGTTTGTACTTGCTCGGGAAAAGTCGCTGAAAACAATAAAATTTGTTTTTTCTTTGGCAATAAGGCTAAAAGCGCCGTTAGCTCTTCAGTAAAGCCTAGGCTTAACATACGGTCGGCTTCATCTAGCACTAAGGTTTTAACCCTGTCGAGCTTAATTGCATTACTTGAAATTAAATCGAGTAATCTTCCCGGCGTGGCGACTAAAATGTCGCTGCCGCCGCGCAATGCCAGCATTTGTGTATTGGCTGATACACCACCAAAAACAGCCAAGGTTTTTATCTTGCCGTTAAAGTGCACCGCATAAGATTTAATGCTGTCAGCCACTTGCTTGGCAAGTTCTCGGGTAGGCACCAAAATCAGTCCAGCAACATAGTTACCTTTACCCGTTTTTTCAGGCAACGACTTTTCTGCGTGTAATTGCTGCAAGATAGGCAGCGCAAAGGTGGCCGTTTTACCCGAGCCTGTATTTGCCCCAGCAATTAAGTCACGTCCCGCTAATACACTCGGGATAGCTTGCGCTTGAATAGGCGTAGGCTGTTGATATTCCAGCTCAGTTAATCGAGCTAACAAGGGCGGGATCAGGCCAAGTTCGGTAAAATTAGTTGGGGTAGTGACTGAGGTCATTAATATAAAGGGCTTTGGATAAGATAATTGCTGACTATTTTAGCGTATTTATGCTCCGTAAGTTAGTGAAATCGTCAAACCTGTTTTAATGGGCATTTTTCTAAAACTCAATGGCGGCAATATAGGATTGACAGGCCC
>JBLGCB010000426.1:0-5831 GCA_047617105.1 Phenylobacterium sp.
GACGCACATCAACAAGAAACACCGAGGTGGTCTCACCAATGTGCCAGTTATGTTAAATCAATGGTCAAGATGCAAACCGTGTTATTTGTATTGCTGGTGCCGGTAACCATCGTGGTTTTCAATGGCTTTTCAATACTCAGCGGTGTGGTGAATTTAATCGCCGTGCCTTGGGTCAGTTTCATTACCGTGCCAGTATCATTGCTGGCGGCGGTGTTGAACTTTTTTGATTGGCCAACGGCTTGGCTATTTTCAATCGCCGATGGCTCTTTGGCGATGTTGTTCAGTTTGATTGAACAGCCTTGGGCCAAATCGGGCTGGGTGACGGTGCAATATATGCCTTGGTATGGTTGGGCTTTGCTGGTGGTATTTATGCTTAGCTGGTTGGTCGGGGCATCAAAATCCATCAGAGCGATGTCTTTTATGTTGGTTATCCCGCCGCTGATGTTTATGTTGCAACCCTATTACCTAAACGAAGGTACTGTCGTAAAAGTGGATATTTTAGATGTTGGCCAAGGATTGGCGGTGGTGATCGAAAAAAATCATCAAGTAATGGTTTATGACTTAGGGCCGAGGTATCGTTCGGGTTTTAATACCGCCGAAAGTGTAGTTTTACCTTTTTTGGCCTATCACGGCCATAGTCATGTCGATACCTTGGTACTGAGCCATTCAGACAGTGATCATGCCGGGGCTTACGATAAATTTCTCGCTAAAATGCCCACCGATAAAATCATTGCACCATTGAAAATCCTGCCGGATGCAACCGCCTGTGCGGTCGATAACTTTGACTGGCTAGGATTAAAAGTCGAGCTGTTATGGCCCATAGACGGCGTTACCTTGCCTGTGAGCAGTAATGACAGTTCGTGTGTGCTCAAAATCTCCCATCGGCAATTTTCAGTGCTGTTGACCGGCGATATTTCAAAGCGGGTCGAAAAGCAGCTAGTCAAACATTATGGCGCACGGTTAGTGTCAACCATTTTGATCGCGCCTCATCACGGCAGTAATTCATCGTCGTCGCCAACTTTTGTTAATGCCGTCAATCCTGAGTATGTGGTGTATAGCGCAGGGTTTTTAAATCGTTATAAATTTCCGCGCAAAGAGGTGGTGGCCAGATACGATCAGATAAAAGCGCAGCAACTTAATACCGCTGAGGTGGGGCAGATCAGTTTTCGGCTAACGGATGGCAAGCTTGAGTTAAAACAGGCGCGTCAGGACTTGCTGCCCAATTGGTATTATAATCAATGATTAACTGTACAAGTTGCGTAAAATCTTTTGTATTGTAGGAGGTGACCAAGTAGAATACCACGGTTTGGCAGCCGCCAGAGAACCTCAAGCATTAAAGCACTATTTAAGGCACTATTTAAGGCACTATGACAACAAACCAACACAAAAGCATTTTCAGGCGTTTGATGGCTTATACCAAAGACTATAAAGCTGCGCTGGCCTTAGCCGCTTTTGGTATGCTGGGTTATGCCGCCATTGATGTCACTTTTATCTCACAACTGCAACCGTTTATTGATGAGGGACTGACCAAGCGGGATGCCGACTTTTTTAGTGTCGCACCATTTTTTGTGGTCGGTGCTTTTGTGTTACGCGGTTTTTGTAACTTTTTCTCAATTTATTTTCTAAACTGGGTCGGCACCAATATCGTCCAAACCCTCAGGCAACAACTGTTTGAGCGAATCCTTCACCTGCCAGTGACCTTTCATGATCAAACCTCTGCGGGGAGTTTGATTTCAAAAATCACCTTCGATACCGAACAAATTCAAAATGCCTGTAGTAAAGCACTGATTGTATTAATCCGTGAAGGCGCGTTTGTGATTGGTTTGCTGGGTTTTATGTTTTATGAAAGCTGGCGACTGTCAGCGGTATTTTTGCTGTTGGTGCCCTTTATTGCAGTGATTGTCACTTATGTCACTAAACGATTTAGAAAAATCAGTGCCTCCATTCAGGATTCAATGGGCGATGTCACCCAAAGTGCTGAGCAAATGATCCGCGGCCATAAGGTGATTCTGGGTTTTGGCGGTCAAATCATTGAAAACCAACGTTTTAGCAACATCAACAAGCATAATCGCCAACAAAAAATGAAAATGGAATCGACCAAATCGATCAGCGTATCACTGATTCAAATCATTGCTTCGCTGGCCCTAGCGGTGGTGGTTTATTTGGCGGGTGTGCCAGGTGTACTCGACACCATTTCTACAGGTACTTTTATGAGCATCATTACCGCGATGATCATGCTGCTCAGACCATTGAAGTTATTAACCACGGTCAACAGCGAGTTTCAACGTGGCATGTCTGCCTGTCACAGCGTATTTAAAATCATTGACGAGCAAATTGAAAAAGATCAGGGGACTTTAACCCCATCAAGGGTCACCGGTCAGGTGGTGCTTAAAGATGTATGCTTTACTTATCCAACCAAAGAACAAGCCATTTTCAATAAGCTCAATTTAACTATCGAAGCAGGCACAACCGTGGCATTTGTTGGCCGTTCAGGCAGCGGTAAATCGACCATCTCGAATCTGTTACCCCGTTATTACAACATCGACAGTGGCAGTATTTGCATTGACGATATTGAAATCAGCGATTTTGCTTTGACCTCATTGCGCAAGCAATTTGCCATGGTATCGCAGCAAGTGGTGTTGTTTAATGACACCATCGCCAATAACATTTGTTATGGCTATGAAGGTGAAGTGTCTGAGCAAAAACTATTAGATGTGGCGAAAAAGTCTCATGTGATGGAATTTGTCGATACCATGAAACAAGGTTTGCAAACCGTGGTCGGCGAAAATGGCGTGATGTTATCTGGCGGTCAACGCCAGCGTATTGCCATTGCCCGAGCATTATTACGTGATGCGCCAATTTTGATTTTGGATGAAGCCACCTCAGCTTTGGATACCGAATCAGAAAAAGTGATTCAGGCAGCGCTTGAAGAACTGCAAAAAAACCGCACTAGCATCGTGATTGCCCATCGTTTATCGACCATTGAAAACGCCGATAAAATTGTTGTTATCGAAGCCGGTAAAATAGTAGAGCAGGGCACCCATCAGCAATTGTTGGTCAATAAGGGCATTTACGAGTCGTTATATACTATGCAGTTCGGTGATGGACAGGGTGACTCTGAATGAACTGGATAGAGCGGGGTTGGTATAACCGTTCTGCTGCCAATTATCTGTTGTTGCCATTGAGTGGCCTGTTTTGGTTAATCTCTACAGTACGTCGATGGTTGTTTAAATTGGCCATATTGCGCTCGGTTAAAGTCGATTGTCCGGTGATTATCGTCGGTAATATCAGCGTTGGCGGTAATGGAAAAACCCCTTTTACCCTCTGGTTAGTCGAATTGCTTACAGCCAATAACATCAAGGTCGGCGTGATCAGCCGGGGTTATGGCGGTAAAGCTGAACAATATCCCGTAGCCGTCGATAGCAGCTTTGATACCAGTAAGTTTGGCGACGAACCTGTTTTAATTCATAAACGCACCGGTTGCCCGGTGGTAGTGGGTCCCGACCGGGTGAGCAACTGTCAAATGTTGCTTGAACAATTTGGCTGCGACATTATTATCAGCGACGATGGCATGCAACACTATCGATTGCAAAGAGACATTGAAGTGGCGATTGTCGACGCGGCCAGGCAATTCGGTAACGGTTGGCTGATGCCAGTCGGGCCTTTACGAGAGCTAAAAAGTCGGTTGAAGCAAGTGGATCATGTTATCTACAATGGTGCCCAAAGTGATGGGATCGCCTTTGAACTGGCCGCGGGTTCACCTGTTCAGGTTAAGACTTCAAGTGATAATATACCCAGGCATCAAAATACCACAAAGAACGAGTTCAATCTTGTCTGTGGCATTGGCAATCCACAGCGGTTCGAAAATACCGCTAAGGCTGAGAATATAGCGGTTAAATCATTTACCGCGTTTGCCGACCACCACCATTTTAGTGCTGATGACTTTGCTGTTTTTGGTGATGAAGCAGTGCTGATGACTGAAAAGGATGCGGTAAAATGCCAAGCATTTGCCCGAGACAACTGGTGGTATCTGCCCGTAGATGCTAAATTGCCAACTTCATTTGAACAACAATTTTTATCGCAAATAACCACTTTACTAAATAAAGGTTAAACATCATGGCATTTGACAAACAACTTCTTGAAATCATCGCCTGTCCAGTGTGCAAAGGCAAATTACTGTTAGACAAAGAAAAAGCTGAATTGATTTGCAAATTTGACCGTTTGGCATATCCGATTAAAGAAGATATTCCGGCGTTGTTGCAATCAGAATCGCGGATTATGGATTGGGAAGAGGTTGAAAAATGGTAGCAGCTGCTGAGCCTGACTTTGTCGTTATTATTCCAGCGCGTTTCGCATCGAGTCGACTGCCGGGTAAACCTTTAGCCGATATCGGTGGTAAACCGATGATTCAGTGGGTATACGAAAAATCTGTCGCCAGTGGTGCTAAGCAGGTTATCGTTGCGACCGATGATGCCAAGGTCGAACAAGTGGTCAATGATTTTGGTGGCGAAGTGTGTATGACGTCAACAGAACATAACTCCGGCACAGAACGATTGGCAGAAGTGATCAAACTCAAAGGGCTTAAGGCCGATACCATTATCGTCAATGTTCAGGGAGATGAGCCGCTTATTCCACCAGAAAATATTCGTCAAGTGGCAGATAACCTAAGTCGGTCAAGCAAAGCCAAAATGGCGACGTTGTCAGTGAAGATCCACAGTGTTGAAGAGGCGTTTAATCCCAATGCAGTGAAGGTGGTTTGCGATAAAGATGGTTACGCGTTATATTTTTCGCGCTCAACTGTGCCCTATGATCGCAATCATTTCCTCAATAATGAAGATATTTCGACCATTGGCGACTTTTATCAGCGTCATATCGGTATTTATGCCTATCGTGCCGGATTTATAGAACAATATATTCAATGGCCAGATTCGCCGCTGGAGCATATCGAAATGCTAGAACAACTGCGAGTTTTATGGCATGGCGAGAAAATCCATGTCGAAGAAGCCCATGTTGCGCCACATGCCGGGGTTGATACACCCGGAGATTTGGCGGTGGTGCGTAATATTGTGGCTCAGAGCCAGCAAAATAAAATTGCCCAAAAATAAATGATTGAATCTGTGTTTTCTAATAATGATTTTATGGTTATTCATAAGACCTCGGCTTTAAATTTTCATACTGAAGACGGTGAGCCGGGCTTGTTTGAACAGGTAAAGGCGCAGTTTGGTTTGACTGAGTTATATCCGGTGCATCGATTGGATAAGTTGACCACTGGGTTGGTGATTTTTGCTAAAACTAAAGCTGTCGCTGCGGCGTTTGGGCGTTTATTTGAAAGCCATCAAATCAATAAATTTTATCTGGCGATATCTGATCAAAAGCCGAAAAAGAAACAAGGCTGGGTTAAAGGTGATATGGCCAAAGCAAGGCGAGGGGCGTGGAAGTTATTACGCAGCCAAGATAATCCGGCAATCACTCAGTTTATCAGCCAGCCGTTAAGTCTTTTAGATCAACCAAAAGGTTGTCGTTTGTTTTTACTGCGGCCGTTTAGTGGTAAAACCCATCAAATTCGGGTGGCGCTAAAAAGTGTCGGTTCACCGATTATTGGTGATGGTTTATATTCATCTTCAGGCGTTGCAGACCGGGGATATTTACATGCTTATGGTTTACAGTTTACACTGAATGACCAAGATTTTAGCTTTTGTGTACCGCCAAGCACTGGTTGTTTATTTACCTCGGAACCACTAAAATCCTGCCTCGAACCTTGGTCTGAACCTTGGAAACAATTCACTTAAGGGGAATACCATGTCAGAACAAGTCAGCGACATTCGCTTTGG
>JBLGCB010000427.1:0-5801 GCA_047617105.1 Phenylobacterium sp.
GGCATGGTCGGGTTTAAACAGTGTCGATAGCGCATTGATATCGAAGTGTTGCACCACCGAGTTTTTAGCGCCATTTTCAACCATTTGACAAGGTTCACCGCAGTGAAACTTGGCGATGAGATAATAAGACCCTAAACCCCAGAATTGAAAAGATTGACGGTGTTTTTGTAGATAAAGACTGAGTTTGTCGAACAGTTTATTAGCCGTCTTTTGGCTCAAACTTTGTTGATTGGCTTGGTATTGCAGCATCATTAAGGCAATCGCCTCATCTTTGTTAAATAGATTGATCGAAAATGGTTTCATGCTGGGCAGATAGTCTGACAAGGTCGCTTGATAAATATCGTTATCGGGGTTTTGTTTTGCCTGAGTGATTAATGCTGCACTAAGCAGGTGCGTGGCATTGGATCGGACCAAGTCGTGGAGGAACGCTGGATGAACAACGATTTGTTGACTGTCAGGCAGAGTATATAAACTACTGTAAAGTGACATTACCCAACGCCAATAGTTGTCTTTGCTAATCAATTTTTCGGTGACGGTGGCTTCTTGGATGGCACCACTCATTAATTGTAGGCTGTAATAGTTCACTAACTTTTCTTGCGTGCCTTTATGACGGCTGCGGAATTTTGCTGAATCGAATATCATGTCATGACGCACGCCAAATAAATGAAGGTTGTTATGGATAGCTCGATTAAATCTCGCAGGACTTATGCCTGCTTTATCGGCACTCGTGATAGTGGCCGTGGCCAGCCCTTCCAGTGACAGTGACTGTAAACAAACACCAAGGATATAGTTGATGATGTCCAGGCGGTAGTCAGTAAAAATACCTTGTGGGATGTTGCTGACAAAAGTTTGTATCTCATCACAAGGACGCATGGTAGTGAGCATCAAGTACAGACGGCTGCGATAGGCTGCGGTTCTGTCCGGGTGATGGCGCAACATCGCCTCACTGATGATATAAGCCTGCTCATTAGATTGTGGCAAATCGGCGTAATGATAATAAAGTACTTGTAAGGCATCAAAATTAGTCGGGGCAAGTGCCAATGCCTTTTTGGCCAGCTTTATGGCGTTTTCGGGATGATAGTCACTGTCATTTTCAGATAAATTTGCTAACGCTCTATAAACCCTGGCCATTAAGCCGAGCACTTCGGGGGTGTCAGGATAACGAATATTCAATGCGGTTAAGCTGTCAAAGGCTTGTTTAATCGATGTTTCGGTGCGCTCGGCTATCTGGGCGTGGGCGATCACCAACTGTTCTACGCCCAAGTGATCCATCTTCGCCAATGCCGTGGAGTAATGAGGGTTTTTATGCAGCAATGACAGTTTCAGTGCGGCGGCAACCTGTTCGCTGATTTGACTTTGGATGGTAAAAACATCGTTGAGTGGCTTGTCAAAGTTGGTCGAAAACAAATAGGCCCCAGAGCTGACATTGACCAGTTGCACCGTGATTCGCACGGCTTGGCCATTTTTTTTGACATTGCCTTTAAGCAAATACTGCGCATCAAGTTTGTCTGCCAGTGTGTTCAAATCGGTGCTTGAGGCTGTGTTCACTATCAATCTGGGGATACGGGTTAAGCGGTTAAACACTTCATCGGTCAGCCCATCAACAAAAAATTGCTGCTGCGAGTCGTTACTTTTATTAACAAAAGGCAATACAGCGATATTGATGCGCTTGTTGTTAATGGCTTTGGTTTTAAAGCTGGGGTTAACGCTCGGCTTAATGGCTGTTTTGACCGCCGAGTTGAGACCTTTTTGATCGTCGAACAGCATTTTTATCAACACCAGTACTATCATCATGATTAAGAAGGTGACAATCACGCCAGTAGTGGTGAATCTTGTTCGGGTTTGTCCTTCACAGGGGGTTGATGCCTGTTTTGAAGATTGCCCTGAGGTTTGTTCTGAGCGTTGCTCTGAAGGTAGCTCTGAAGGTTGCTCTGAAGGTTGCTCTGAAGGTTGCTCTGAAGGTATTAGTAGCGGTTCATGTTGCTGTGCTTTTTCAAGTTCAGGCTCAGCTGGTGGTTCAGGCAGGTTAAATCGATATCCTATTTTGGGTATTGTGACAATGTAACGATTTTGTTCACCGCCTAGCGCTTTTCTTAACACACTGATGCTGCGGTTTAGTGCACCACTAGACACATGGCGGGCACCCCACGCACCATCAATCAAATCGGTTCTTGTCAGTACGGTGTTGGGATGCGCTAAAAAATAACACAATAACTTGGCTATATTCGGGTCAATCTTAACACTGCCATCATCCCGTATTAACAATAAATTTTGTTGATCAAAGCTCAGGTCATCATGGCCAATTGGTTGGATGTTGTTAATGGGTTTTACCTGTATCGACTGATTTTATTTGTCGGCAGAGTATAGCAACTTTTTGCCCTGATCTGTATTCTTTATAGGTTTTTAGCCAATGTTTATTAAAAAATCGCAATTATCAGCTTTTTATCACATTATCAGAAATATATAAGCAGCTTATCATTAACTTATAACCTTTTTGTTAACAAAAAAAACAATAAACAATGTTAAATTTTAATCACTGATTTGCAGCCTAAATACGCTTTGATTGGTGCTGATAAACACTTAACCAACTCTTAATAAACACGCTCTGTAATAGACATGAATAGACAGGAAGGATAAAAAACAATGAAAAACATAAATAGCAAAAAATTAATATTAAGCATGGTAAGTGCTGCGATACTGACCTCGTTTACTGCCGCTGCTGCGACAGATGAGACCTACAATTACCCAGATATAATGCTGAGTATGCAAGATGGTGATGAACAATTTAAATGGAGCATTGTTAATCATTCTGATTTCAATCAGCCCCTATATCGTTTGGCTCACCAGATGGGTTACGCCTGGGCTGGTGGTACCGGTGGACCGTATGTCGGTGATGATTTTGCAATTAGCAAAGATATTTACGGTGATGGCTACAAACTCAAGGCAAATTATAACTCGAATGACCCCTACGCAGGCGGTTATATGGATGATAAGCGATTGCTAGTCACCGTGAAGGACATGAAGTTTTATACTGACCTGAATACACTGAACCTTGGTGCACACCAGGCATACAATCTAGAAACGGTAACTGCAGGTTCAAGCGAAACATTAAACTGCGAACCACTAGGTTCAGAGCCAGTCGAAAGTCGGATGAGCTTTTCTTATAACACTAACACGAGTTGGAGTAAAACCGACAACTTCGATTTCTCAGAAACGATTTCCCTTGCCGCTACAGGTACGGTTGATCTTGGTGTTGTTAGTGGTTCGACAACCATTACCGGTACGTTTAGCGCTTCCCAGGGTTGGAATGAAAACGAGACCAAATCGACCGGTCTGACAATAGGCGATGTGAAGGTTACACAGTTGCCGCCACAAACCAAACGTACTGTCACCGTGACAGTATTCAAGCAAGAGGTAGATATCCCTTATACATCAAAAATGTATGCCTCATACAATATCAATTTTTATAATTTCTTACGCTACTCCGATAATCACAGAACTGATCACCCAACCAATCGTCCGTTCTATAACGCTTCATTTGGTTCTGTCGGCGGGCTGGATGCCAGCGAAAGCCTTTTAGACAAATATCTGAATCGCAATATCTCAGGTTATAGCGAATGGGACTGGGACGGGATGAAAAATCAGCATGGGAGTACCTTTTTATGGGCAATGGGCAGTGCGGCCAAACGAAAATTCGGTGGCGTCATGTCAGGCAAGTTTACCACAGTAGACGCCACTCATTACAGTTGGACCATAAATGCGCCAGTGCCGTTGGAACCTGGGGACTGCCCAGCGTCATTAACAGCAAACTTGTCTGAGTCAAATATGATGGAAGAACAGCGATTGAATAACTCAGCAAGCAAGTTAGGTGGTGGCAGTTTGAGGATTGAGTCGCTCGAAAGTGAATCATTTAATTACGAACCCGAGTTAGTCAGAAATCTGACTATCACCTTAGACGGGCAAGAAAGTCAAAAAGCTGAGATCTTGCGATAAGCAGTATCAAACATTAGTCTTTAATCGTCATTAAAAAAGCCATCGCTCAACGGTGCACAGCAAAAGCCCGGTTTATCCGGGCTTTTTACTATCATGAAAAGTCGGATTCAGGTGGCGGGGTCGCGAAATGTAGGGTTTTTTAGTTTAATCGGAATTTAAACGATCATATAGCGGTGACTTCATCAGGTTGACCATAATCGGGTAGCCGGAGGTATCTAACCTCCAGCCCCCACACCACCTATCATGCGGCTGCAATATTCGGGTCAGACCAGATTTAAATAACAGGTTGATTTTATTGGGTTTTTAAGTGAGTTCGGCTGATTTTTAGCCGCTTGGGCCTGGCGTTTGTGATTGTATTAGGGCTAATACCAATTTCCATAATTAACTGGTCTATTTTCCGAAATGTCGGACCACTGGTAAAATGACCACTGACTGCGTTGTTAATTTTGTAAGTAGAACAACTACATACGGCAATTAACGCCTTGTCATTGGCCATTTTTCCCGACCAAAATTTAGACCAGTGAATTAATGCAATTGGTATAACATCTAAAAACAAAGGTGGTTGTAACGCTTTGATTCGTTATGCTAGCAGTTGTTAGTAGTGATGGCATTGACGGCATATTGATACTTCGCTATCATGAATTCACGATTAAGAGGTTGAGGAGAACAGTATGGCTAATATTAGTGTGAGAAAACTGGATGACGAAGTGCTACAGCAATTAAGGATACAGGCGGCTCACCATGGTGTTTCCATGGAAGAAGAAGCGCGGCAAATTTTAACCCGTGGGATCATTGTACAGGAGGGGCTAGGAGATGCGGCTGTGCGATTGTTTGGCGATTTATATGCTGACGATGATGATTTGCCAATCCCAAGTCGAGAAATCCACCAACCGATAAAGTTTTAATTGAGGAAATCGAATTTGATTATTTTGGATACTAATGTCATTTCTGAATTCATGACCTCAAAACCCGAAGAAAGCGTGCGAAATTGGTTGAACAAACAGGTGTCGCTTTCATTGTATGTATCGGCTATCACAATTGCAGAGATAGGTTACGGATTAAGAGCTATGCCGCAGGGCAAACGGCAAAGACTGTTAAACGATAGGTTTGAACAATTCATAGACTTGGTTTTTGGCACTCGTATTTTATCGTTTGAAGAGAAAGCTGCAAAACAGTATGGCGAGGTTATGGGGCATAGAAAAGAAATTGGTCGGCCAATGAGCGTGTGTGATGGTCAAATTGCTGCCATTGCAAAAACAACGGGATTCTGTGTGGCTACCCGAAATATTAAAGACTTTGAAGAATGTCAAATTAAGCTGATTAATCCATTTGAATGAACGGAGTCATGGGTCAAGGGGCAGTGGCGTATTCAATCATTTACCACTTCACTGAGTGTGAACATTGGCGACTACGAATTCAAGCAATGCTTTTATTAGATTGTCCAAATGCTGTCTGAAATCAACACTATCCCTCTTGTGTTTACGAGCTTGATGGGTAATTGCACTGACACAAGCGTAATGATTCAAATGGAAGCGCTCAGCCAGTTGTCGTAATGTAGCTCCAGTCAATTCTTGGCACAGATACATGGCCACTTTACGGGGCTCGTTCTCTTGCTGCAGCCCTCGAAAGCTGTTTAATAGGGTGCGTTTATCCGCCTAGTAACTTGACCCATATGACTCGGCAACGAAATCGACTACCTCATCAATAGGCAAGTTAGGTTGGGGTTCGCGACTACTCACATACATCAGATAACTTGACCATGGGTAATCTTCAAATCGCTCAACCAATGGCGTTTGAATTTCAACAGG
>JBLGCB010000428.1:0-5796 GCA_047617105.1 Phenylobacterium sp.
TCAATATTGCTCTTAAAGGCCAAACACTTACCATCTTCGCCACCAATCAGTAATCTCACCACAACCTCTGCGCCGTTAATCAGCATGTTACTCTGAAAATGCTTGCGCACCTCAACAGGCAAAGCAACCAACAAATAATTGCCAATTTCATAACCAATCAGATGGGTGTTAAAACGCAGCTTGTTGGCCCCCACGACTTGCAACATCATAGGACAACCCGGTTGTAATTTTTTTATATACAACGGTGAATGCTGCTCAGTCTCATAATAGGTGTGAGCTTCCATTAAAACCCCCAGCGAAAAGAAGGGTTTAACAGACATGAATAACAATTAACCTGGCGTAAATCTAACATAGTTACCTCCCGTTATTACAACGTTACGTAAGGTGTTCATTGCTTAAATTATCGGCGGCATTAACGCACACTTTAGCACTTTCTTTGCATTTCTATTCAAACTGGCAAAAAATACGTTTCTGGTCAATACTTTAGTTATTGACTTAACACTATTGACCCAATACCTTTGACCTTACACTATTGACTTAACAAGACGGGCAACACTAACGATGAAAATAAGCAGAAGAACCATGGTATTGCGTTTTTTGGCAGAACCCACTCACGTCAACTTTGGTGGCAAAGTCCATGGTGGCATCGCCATGAAGTGGATTGATCAAGCGGCTTATGCCTGCGCCGCCAGTTGGAGCGGTAAATACTGTGTCACCGTTTCGGTTGGTTCCATTCGCTTTCACCGCCCTATTCTGGTCGGCCAACTCGTTGAGGTCACCGCCAATATCGCCCATACCGGCAATACCAGTATGCATATCTCTGTTAGCATTAAATCTGGCGACACCACCAGCACAGAGTTAATTGAAACCAATCATTGCATCATTGTTTTCGTCGCCACCGATGAACAGGGGCACACGGTACCCGTCAACAAATGGCACCCACTCACCGAAAAAGACAAATTACTGGAGCAGTACGCCATTGATTTGAAAAACTCGACCCAAAAACTCGAAAGGACCTTAAGTAAAGATCTATCCAATGCCTGAGCGAAATATGGTTAAAGTCTAAGCAGGCACCAATACTACCCAGCAATGACAGCGACCAATATTCCCACTTTCAACATTATCGTGGCCATTAGACAAAAAAAGATGAAATTTATTTTGGCTACTCCCGGTCTCGATAATGCCAATAAAAATACCACTATTCGAAATAAACCAATAGTACATTATACAGGCAGGATAAAACAGCCTTCATCCAGCGGTTTACAACGCATAAAACCAACCGAAATGATGCAAATACAAGTACCCGTGGCAGCATCAGGACCAACATGCACTCAAAGGTATAGAATCAAAAAATTTGATTCAAAATTCCTTTTTTCGTTTTTATAGCGGTAATTTATACTGAAACAGTCGATTTAGACCACAAATATTCAACGAGCAAATCGATTTAGACCGGTATAACTGCAAACAAGCCAACAAAACCCTGTAAATACCCATTTAAATTCAAGAAATTTATAATTAAATTACAATATTATTTTACATTTAAACATTCATTAAATTGGCATTTTTATCACCAAAAAACTCAACTCACGCGACAATCATTTGAACCTAACTGCCTATAAAGTAAGCATTTTTAACGTAACTTAACCAACCGTTTTGATAAATTTTTCGATTAGCCAAAGCTCAATAGCAACAGAATTTCAACGTTAAAAACGGCTAAGAAGTGTTTTTCCTGTGACGAGCTTTACAAAATTATTATTCGTGTATATGCTTATTTGGAAGTCTGTAATTATCTGCCAGACTTGAATAAGTTGTTGTCTTTACAGCTAATTCACTTTGCAGAGAATTACAGAAGCAGGTTTTAAAACTATTTAATTTGAGGTTGTCTGATGAACAAATCAATTTATTCTATTTGCCTTGTCACTTTAGGTTTATATTCGACAATGTCATGGGCTGGTGCAACTCGCACAGAAGCTAAGGCGTTTTGCGATAAAGCAGCGTCCCATGAAGAAAAGGTAGGCAAACAAAAAGCACTGGCTGACTGGAAGGCTCCCGGCTCTAAAACCAACGGTTGGTTTACCGACGATCTATATGTTTTCTCTATTGATGGCGATTACAACATTATATCTCACGGTGCGAATGCCAAGCTCATTGGTAAAAACGTGAAGAAGATGAAAGGCCAAGCACAAGCTGATGGCACCCCAGCCAGCTACTTTATGCAAGAAATGATGAAGCTATCTAAAACAGGCAAAAAAGGCGCTGACTTTTCATATAATTTTATGACGCCAAAAACCAAGCAAAACAGAAAAAAAGTGTCTTTTGTCTATCCCTACAGTGATGGTAGTGCTGGATATTTTGGCTGTGGGTATTATGAGTAACCTGGTGTGACTGACGTATAATTATCGTGATGTGGTGCTGATAATAAATGGCAGCAATGATAGGAATCATTAATGAACTTTACTAGAAACCTCTCTATTCAACAGCGTATGTTGTTAGGGCCTATAGCTTCAATTATCTTTATGATTTTTGTAGGCTTTCTGTTTTATTCTACTATCGAAGAGCAGAAGGGCTTGAGTGAGCAAATACTCAAGGAAAAGCTGCCACTGTTTGAGCGATCATCCGGTCTAGTCACCAAATACACCAACGCTAACGCAGATTTTTTCCGCATTCTAGCGTTAACTGGTGGTGAAAGTGCCCAAGGTATCATTGATACCGCCATGGCTGAAACCAAAGAAATGCTGGCGGATTTAAGCAAGCAAATGAAGGACTTTAAGGTTGAAGCACAGCATAACCCGGCAGTAGTCGAGTTGTTGACTAAAGCCGTAGCGCAAGAAGCAGCCTACACTGAGTCGGTATTTGAAGCGTGGGGTTTTTTGGATATGGGGGTAGCATTAGCCCTTAATATGGGTGGTGCTGCTATTGATAACTACACTGCACTAGACAAAACGCTGAACCAAGTCATGAACCTCACTCAAGAGCAAAGTGAGCTGGCGTTTACCAATGCCAATAAAGAAGCCTCAACCGCACTCACCATTGCCTTGGGGTTAGTGTTGCTTGCCATCCTCTTCTCTTTGTGTCTTTCTTTGTTTGTTACCCATCAACTTAATAGCCAAATCAAAGCGATTGTGGTGACCATTCGCAGTGTCGCCGCTGGCGATTTAACCAAAGAAATCGCGCTAGACAGCACTGATGAATTAGGTTTATTGGCCAAAGACTTCAACCAATTTTTATCTTTCCTCAATCTAGATATTGTCCAGAAAATGGCTGAAAACGCAGACTTCTTAAGTAAAACGTCGAATGTGTTAAGCCACACCAGCGACGAAAACTGCGCACAAGTCAAAACCCAATTAGATATCACCAACTCTGTGGCCACCGCCGTTGAGGAGATGGTCACCACCATTCGGGCGATTTCATCCAGCATTAATGACACTGGCAACAGTGCCGACAATGCCACCTCAGAAGCCGCCAAAGCACAAAGTGTGGTGAGACAAGCCGTTCAAGCGATGGAAGCTTTATCAAACGACATTCAAAATGGTGTCAATAGAATTAAAGAAGTTGAAAAAACAACAGAAAAAGTCGCCTCAGTTGTAGGCGTTATCGGCAGTATTGCCGAACAAACCAATTTGTTGGCATTGAATGCAGCCATAGAAGCTGCCCGTGCTGGCGAACAAGGAAGGGGATTTGCAGTGGTTGCCGATGAAGTTCGAACGTTGGCATCCAGAACCCAAGAATCTACCGCAGAAATTGACGATATCATAAAAGACTTAAAGTCTAGCGTAAATGATGCGGTGGTCGTAATGCAAAGCGCGACAGGTAAGACGTCAACGTCTGTTGCTTACATTAACGAATCAGACCAGTCATTGGTGCAGATCGTATCATCCGTTGAAGAGATCCAACAACTTAATGAGCAAGTTGTCTATGCCATTAAAGAGCACTCCACAGCGGCCGAATCGATTAATCAGGATGTCGTCAATATTGCTGATATCAGTAAGAAAAGCGCTGAAAAATCAATCCAGGTCAACGATAGCTCAACCGATATCATTTCGATTGCAGATAATATGAGCTTAACTGTTAAACGCTTTACATTTTAGGCTGCCCTGAAATAGTTATGAGTATGACTTTATTCTTAGTACAGCCACAATGTTACAACAACAGGTTTGGGGGCACTTTTCCACATGCTTCCCTGCCTACATATATAATAAATTGCATTTTCTATAGATTCACTATAAGAGAGATAAGTAAATGTTAAAAAAAACCTCAAAATTGTTACTAGTCCCAAGTGCTTTACTGTGTGCAGGTCTGTTTAGTCAGAGTGCTTCAGCTGGGATGAAATTCGAGCTCAATGACGGCAAAGATACATTTGAAGTCGGCGGGTATTTTAAACTGGATGCTAGATATGTCACCGGGGATGTGGCCTATACTAGTTTTTGGATGGGCGCTAATGCGACCACGGCTGTCGATACTTCAACCTTCAAACTCACCGCTCAAGAATCTCGTTTTAACTTCAAATATACCCACGGCAATGTGATGGGTTTTATGGAGTGGGATATGATCAACCCTGCCACTCGCGGCGGCAGCGGTGCTGAAAATTTCACTAACCGTTACCAGCCTGACTTACGTCATGCCTTTATCATGTATAAGCCTGGCAATGGCACTTCATGGTTAATGGGTCAATCATGGAGTACGCTGGTCAATACCAGTGCCTTTATGGAAACTCTTAGCTTTGGTGGCCCACTACACTCAATGACTTTCGTCCGTCAAGGACAAATCCGTTACACTAACGGTGGTTTCCAGGTTGCACTTGAAAATCCAAAAGTCTTTGGTGCTGCTGAAAATGACGATACCAATAGCGTTCCAGATTTGATTGTACGTTACAATACCAAAGGCAAATGGGGTAATGTCTCATTCAGTGGTTTGGTTCGTAGCATTGATGCCGTTGGTATCAGCGAAACTGCGATCGGTGTATCCGTTGCAGGTCGTATTAAAGCTGGCGCACGCGATGACTTCCGTTTTGTTGTCAGTGCAGGTGAATTAGGCCGTTATGTTGGTTTGGCTCTGGCGACAGATGTTGCTGGCGGTGATTTAGAAGAAACCTTTGCTTACCAGTTGGGCTATCGCCATTTCTGGAAAGACAGCTGGCGTTCTAACTTCTTCTATGGCCGTGGCGAAACAGACAACAGTGATAAAACGATTTCTTTATTTGGTGTTAACATCCTTAAAAACGTCACTAAAGAGTTAACCATGGGCTTCGAAATTGGTAACTATGATATGCAACATGAGGATGCCGACTCAACTTACCTTCAGTTCTCTGCGAAATATGCCATCTAGGTTTTCACAGAAAATATGAATACAACAAAACCTCCTCAAATATCCCAATGGTATTTAGGGGGGTTCACAATAGCCAAGCAGTAACACTGCTTAGTTATTGCGATTGTAGCATCTACTTTGTCTTGGCAACTGCCAAGACAAAGTACTCCCGCTAACCGCTTCTGAAATGCTTTCACCCACCCTGCATGATACATTAATCACTTTCTTTGTTAGGGGAAAACCAATGCATCCAAAACCGTCACCGACATTCAAATTTATTATCCTGCTGGCCATAACCTTATTCATCAGTGCTTGTGGTGAGATCAAACTGCCCCCTATTCCACCGAACGGCACCATTTTGGCCTTTGGTGATAGCCTGACTCAAGGTAAAGGTGTTAAGCCTGCTGACAGCTATCCCAGCGTACTTGCCCGCCTTAGCGGTCGTAAGGTGATTAATGCGGGCGTTAGTGGAGAAGTATCACAAGCAGGTTT
>JBLGCB010000429.1:0-5780 GCA_047617105.1 Phenylobacterium sp.
CACTGTGGTGACGGTTTTATCCTCAGCAATCAGTGGCGGCGTTTGACCATAACAACTGTCCATTAGGCTTGTGTTGTCCGGTGAATACTCCACAGTTCCTGGTTCTAAACCTGCGACTAATCCGCCATTAAACAAGCGGTTCTGTTGTAGTAATGCAGGGTCAATCATCACCGAGTTACCATTGCTATCACGTACACTGACCAAAGACGACAAGCAATTTGTCGCACTTACAGACGACGAACTTTCGCCAGCGGCAGTAGCCGGGTTGGCGATGGTCAAAAATAATAATGGGATACAAACTGATAAGCACCTTTTCAAGGTGCTAGGTTTATTACGTAGAAGAGATTTCATTATAGTATTTCCTTTGTTCATTTTTATTGTTTAGATGTGCCTTTTTAGACACAGGAACAAAGTTAGTCGCAAACATATTAGAGGTCAATGTTTTTCGTGAAATAAATTCGGTAGGTTAAGAGTGACTGTCCATTTTGGGGTTCCTTGATTGGTCAAGCCGCAGACAGCATGGCTGAACTACAAAACCTGTTTGTCAGTGACGAAGACATACTCGACCTGGCCATGGACAGAAGCCTGACCAGCAAAACCGTCACACTGGGATTTTACCAGCCCATCAACCAGGACTATGATATCAGCACCAACATCACCTGGATGGATTTGTCAGGTGCGCCAAGCTCAGGCGGCGTGGCCAGCATCAGCGACACCGCTGGCCAATATTACGCCAACGCGAGTCTCGGCATAAAAAATATCTACAGTGAACGAGACAGCAACCGCATCGGCATCCGCTATTCTGCGTTGGCAAGTTCAACGGTGTTTTCTACCTACGCTTCCAGCCAATACCGCTTTGAAAACGGCCTGTCGGTCACGCCAAAGTTGCGCTTTGATACCCGCAGCAACGACAACGGCACCAGCCAACAAAACATCGCGCCGACGGTAAGGGTGCAGTATCAGAGTAAAGAACATTATTTGTATGCAGATTTTGGCGCGATTGTTTATAATTCGAAGTCGGCGCAATTGAGTCAGCAGACGAATGTTTATTTTGTTTATTTGGGGTATAGGTATTATTTTTAAGGCTTAGGTTTTAGGGGGTTGGGGTTTTGTGGGGGGATGTTGTGAAGAGGCATCGCCCCCTGTGCCGCACGGCCTTCATGGGACGCTATCATCTCTGGTTATTTTTTATTTTTGTAAATTTCTTTGCGATCACCAATTGATAAAACTAGGACAATCAATTGATTATTTTGAATTTCGTAGATAACTCGATAGTTGCCTATCCGAATTCTCCAGCCATCTCGACCACTCAGTTTTTTCGAGCCATGTGGCCTAGGATTATCGGATAAGCTTTCAATAGATTGGATTATTTTAAGTTGCTCTGACTTAGGGATTTTTACCAAAGATTTTTGGGCACTTCTTTCAATCAGTATTTCGTAGTACATATTACTTTATTTCTTTTAAAGCTTGTGCAAAAGAAATGGGTTCTGAGGGCTGTGACTTTACTTTGTCGTAAGCATGAATATCGTCTAGCTCTTCCAAAGCTTCGAGTACTTGCTTCCACTCCTCATAAGGTAATACTACCGATTTGGTTTTTTGCTGAGTGTCGATAATATATTCTGGATGCATTTGAACCATAAGATTCACCTTTGAGTAAGCTGTAATGATAAAAATAATAATGGGTTGCTACCTTTTTCGCAACTCTAAACTGTTTTTACTGGTTAATTAAATTTCAGCCTATCCTAAGCTAAGGCTAGCGGAAATAAATAGTTAACCATATCAGGCAGGATAGAGTGCCGTATTTAAGGCTTTTCAGGGTACGCATACTTAGGGGATTCACCTAACCAGACACCACAAACAACGCGTGGCTAGTCCCCACGCGCTGACTCTGCAAATATCGACATCATTGGCTACGAAACACTTCCGGCATTTTCTGACGCATCGAATAACATTGCTTGTGGGTGACAATGATATGGTCTGCCAAAGGGATTTCTAAAACCCTGGCGACTTTGGCAATCTTTTCAGTCACATCAATATCCAATGGCGAAGCATACGTCTGACCACAAGTATGATTGTGTGCCAAAATCATGGTATCAGCGCCCAGTAAAATGGCGTTTAACAAAATAACCCGCATATCAATAATATTGTAATCCCTCGCCCCAGAAGCAATGACCTTATATCCCGTCACTTCGGCGCTGTTGAGCACCAACAGAACTAAATGCTCCTGCCCATCATCCAATTTGGCAAATATCGGTTGAAGTATGTCGAATACTTGCTGCTGACGGCTAATCCTGTTGGCCATACCGCCAGTGACTGGCCAATAGTTCGGTTTTATTTTGATTGAAACCGTTTTGAGTGTCTTTTTGTAAATGGTGTCGACGCGATTAAAGTTGTTTCCTAGTTGAGGCTGAGGATTAAGCTCTGACTGCCGGTATCTGGTTGGTTTGTTCATGATGCTAACCCCCGTGTGATTGTCTGTACGGTTGTCAGTGTCGGAATGGAGTTCGATATCGCTGAAAGAGGCGCAACGTTGAAATAAACTGTAGCGGCGGTTTTTTGTGCGGTTGACAGCTTTGCTGCCAATAATTTAATGACGTCGCACACTAGACGTGTACTATGTTGTGTAGTCATGATTATCATCCTGTGAGTAGGTTGATTGCTGTGATTAGCCGGCTTGGGAAGATTGGTGTCTTCTCTTGCTGGCGACTTTTGTTTTGTCGTTTTAATGTTTTCTGGCTTATAGGCAGGTTCCTGTCTTTGTTGTCAGTTATGGGGGTTTTTATATAGTGCTGTATAAATTGTAGGCTATGATTGAGGTTTTGGACAGTTTATTGACAATAATAATTGTCGTATTTTTGTGGTTTTTGATGATGATTGAGAGGTATAGACGTTTTACTGATGCTTTAATTGTCCACGAAATAGATCCGCAAATAAGCAACCTTCCCTCTCTTCATTAGTCCGCTTAACCTAGACGCTATGCAACAGTTTATTTGACTTCAGTGTCAGATTAAGTACGATGATATTAATTCTTTTTTGCCTGAGACCTATATGCCAATAATTAGCAGATTTTATGGTATTTTGATAGCTATGTATTTCAATGATCATAATCCACCCCATTTTCATGCTAAGTATTCTGGTCAAGAGGCTTTGTTCAACTTTGATCGTGACTTATTAGAAGGGAATTTACCTAAAAGAGCTGTTAAATTTGTTCAAGAATGGATTTCTTGTCATAAAGAAGAACTCGAAGATAACTGGGAAAAAGCCAAAACAGGCCACCCCTTGAACAACATTGCACCATTGGAATAACATTATGCTTCATATTACATCAGCACAGCATGTTTCTGCTTACAAATTATGGGTATCATTCGATGATGGGTCATCTGGAGAAGTTGATCTGGCGCATTGCCTTAAAGGTCCAATATTTGAGCCGTTAAAAGATGTTCAATTCTTTTCGAAGGTGGTCATAGACCCTGAGCTTGAAACGGTCGCTTGGCCCAATGGTGCAGACTTAGCGCCTGAGTTCATTAAAGATTTGCATAACAAGCAACTCGAATCAGATTCGAGCGGATAAACTGCGGAATCAAGGGATGAGGGTCAAACAGGTGAGGGTCAGGTCTCGAATGGTGAATTAATGATACTATCAGGAACAAATTTGAGGCAAATCAATTTACCACGCCTTATCTTTGGCAATTATTGTGGTAACAAAATAAAAACCCCTTTATAGTGCCTAATAAATTCTAAACCCATCATTCTAGCCCGTCCCAACTATCCTTTTACCTGCCCCTTGAAAACCGAGTTGCGGACCAAAACAAAATCTTGAATCGTGTATTGAAAACACGATACATCGATATTCCCATAAAAACACCATCTACAAATCTGTCATTTTATTCCTTTAAAATCAATGAATTACCCCCGATTTACAACTAGCGCCCCGATTCCCTTTTTTGGTTGAAAACTCGACTTATTGTTGTATAATAAATCCTCTTTCAATCTTTTAACAGAGGAAAGCCAACATGTTTAGAGCCAAGCGAAACGTAAATTCGCTTACTTTTCAACAATTTGAAAAGAAGGATCATCCATGACCTACATTACCTAGCGTCTAGAAACTTCGTTTCTGGACAGGCACTACCCATGGTCAATTCTCAAGTTTAATAGCCTATCATACAATGAGCAATTTTTGTGCTCACGGGGTCATGTCGTCAACGTACAACCGTTTAAAATTGAAAATCACATTGAACCGGCCAACAGCTCAAACATCCGAAGCCCCTGTCGCAAGGCTTGAGCCAGAACTCATAGGTGATATAAAACGAAACATAAATAAAGAGCGTACTCTGGGCGGGAAGCCTTTGCTTTTGCCCTACTTTTCATATTAAGATTGGTCTTGACAGTTCCTTTAATTATATTAATTCCAACCCCGCATATTGTTAGTATGCAAATCTGTTTAGGGGTTTTTGACGATATGGACTGTTTATTTCCTATAATTTCTGGTGTTACTTGTGGTTGTTATGATAGTGTATGGCGGGCCTAATTACTCCACTTCAAATATAATAACGACAGGACACCTCATGGATCAAAGTAATCCAACAGATAGCGTTAGTATTATCATTGCATTAGTTATTTTTTTCTTACCTCTTTTATTTGTTTGGTTATCGAAAAGAAAACGTCAAAAAATTCAACTTGCGCTGGAACAAATGCAATTGCAACTTAAATCAGTGCAGCAAGAAAGTGTTAAATCAAAACAGCAAGTGGCAGCGTTAAAAGAAAAATATAGCCCTATAATTGATATGGAATTACATGCTCAACAATTACTGGATGAAGCACAAGAAGTGGTTGCGACTAATCGTCATGAAGCAGAAGAATTGGTTGGTGAGGCTGAAAAGAACAACATGGGACAGTCACTTATATTGATGAGTATTTAAGCAAATTGAGTAAATTGAGTGACTGTCCCATTGTGTGTGTGAGAGAGGCAACAACCGGGGGGTCACCATCGAGTTTCCGCCACTGCGCCAAACCCGGGATATAATGACCCCAGACAAGGCCCGTTATGTCATTGAGCGCTCAGAGCCGTCAATTGCCTTTATTAAGCAGGAACAGGGGCATTACCGGAGCCGGGCAGTAAACAAACCGTATGAATCTACCCTCCACATTTGGTCACAAAGCACTAAAAAATTGACCACCCAGTACGTTGAACCAACATTTCTAAAGCCAGGGTACCTAGTTTACTATTACCTATTCTATCAAGTCCTGGAGACCACACCGCAATAGATGCTTTGCCTGGTGCAATGGCCAAGATACCGCCACCCACACCACTTTTACCGGGCAACCCCACACGATAAGCAAACTCACCAGAACCATCATAATGACCACACATTAACATCAGCGAATTGATACGCCTGGCCCTGAGTGATGATACGACTCTAAATCCAGTACTTTGATTGACGCCATCAGACACCAAAAACAGTCCTGATTTTGCCAACTGTTCACAACTCATTGAAATTGAGCACTGATGATAATATACCCCCAATACCTTGTCGATTGCATGTTCGATACGACCGAACGAAGCCATGAAATGGGCTAACGAAGCATTACGGTGTCCCGTAGCAAGTTCTGACGATGCGACTTTTTCATCGATCCCAACACTACTATCATTGGCAATATAGCGAACGAATTGTAAAATTTCAGCTAATGATTCTTTGGGTTCATGCCCCATCATAATCGCATCAACAATAGCAATAGCCCCTGCGTTGATAAACGGGTTACGTGGTCTGCCTTGTTCATGT
>JBLGCB010000430.1:0-5777 GCA_047617105.1 Phenylobacterium sp.
TTAATTGTAATATAATTTAAAAGTTGTGTTAAATAGATTAAACGTAATAGAAGGGAGACAGGGCAATATTAACAAGTAATAAAACCATTTTTTGTTAGTATCACTAAGGTTGGCAAACCATACATTGACTATTTTTGGTCATTGCGAGGTCCATCCACTGCAAGCTTAAACCATCAAAAATCTTCAGTTTTGCCGCGCTGGTTAATTTTTTACCGACAATCCACTTAATGGTTTCCAATGCTTGCAAACTACCAATGATGCCCAACACAGGACCAAAGACCCCACTGTTTTGACAATTCAAAGTTGGCCCCTCAGCACTTTGTGGAAACACGCAGTTATAACATGGGCTATTTGGGTCATGGCCAAAGTCAAAAACCATCAGCTGCCCTTCACCGCGGATCGCAGCGCCACTGATTAAGGTTTTTGATTGTTGGTAACAAGTTTGGTTAATTAGATGGCGGGTGGCAAAGTTGTCAGTACAATCGACCACCACATCGGCCTTTTTCACCAACGCAGCAATATTGGCCGCATCAACATGGTGATTAAACGCTTCAACCGTCACCAGGCTGTTGAGGCCATAGAGCGATTTCTCAGCGCTGGCGGATTTGTCAGCGCCGACATGGTTGGCTTTATACATGATTTGCCGTTGTAGGTTAGACGTTTCGACCTTATCACCGTCTGCCAATATCAGTTGACCTATACCCGCAGCCCCCAGATATAACGCCGCAGGGCAACCTAGACCACCAAGGCCGATGATCAACACCGTCGCCTGTTTAAGCTTTTCTTGCCCCTGTTCGCCAATGTCCTTTAATAATAGGTGACGGCTATAACGGCTCAGTTCTTTGTCTGTTAGCATGGTTCACCCTACTCTTTACTGTCACTGTCTAATAAAAGCTGCTGAAACTGCGCCACAGTGGCTTCAACATCCTCTGCCTCGGTGATCGCCGTCACCACAGCAATACTGCCAACGCCGGTTTGTGCCACTTCAGCAGCCCGCTTTAGGGAAATACCACCAATGGCCACCGTCGGCGTGTCGGCAAACAGGGTTACATATTTCTTTAATCGGTCAACGCCTTGGATCAATCCGGCCATATCTTTGGTTTTGGTCGGGTAAATCGCGCCAAAAGCCAGATAACTCGGTCGATACCAGTGCGCCCTAAGCATTTCATAATAACCATGGGTACTCAAACCTAAGCGCAAACCCGCGGTTTTAATGGCGTTTAAATCGGCTTTATCGAGGTCTGTTTGGCCCAAGTGCACGCCATAAGCGCCATGTTTAATCGCCAAAGCCCAGTGGTCGTTAATAAACACCCTGGCTTTATATTCTTTACCCAACTTAACAGCAGCGATAATTTGTGACTCAACCTGTGACTCAATTAGCGCTTCCGTATCACTTTTGAGGCCTAGTTTAAGGCGTAGTTGCAGGGTTTTTACCCCCAATTTAAGCAATCGCTCAATCCACTGCACCGAATCCACCACCGGATACAAACTGCGCTTATTGTCACGACAAGGTGTAAAGGCACTGGTCAGCGAAGGTCTGTTATCCACATTTAACTCCAGCGCCTCGGCGATGGTAGAGCCAATTTCAACCACTTGCGGAAAATCTTCGAGTTTTTCAGGCCAACCCTGATGAGACACCGGACCAATCCCCTCGCCCACTCTAAATGAAGCCTTAAGCCCCTGATTAATATAGGCTTTGGCCACGGTAAAGGCGTCTCTAATCGGATATCCCTGGGCCAGCATGGTTGCCACCGCAGATGAAAAAGTACAACCGGTGCCATGAGTATGCGGTGTTTTCACCGTTTTTGAGGCCAGCCAATAATGCTGGGTATGTGAACCAATCTGAGTGCAGCAGTAATCGACGCAATAACCAGCCGGATAATTCCAGTGGCCGCCTTTGATGATCACCGACCCGACGCCCATGGTCATCAATTTAAAAGCCGCTTGTTTGACCGCTTCTGCGCCCATCAGGTAAATGCCAGTGAGTTTTTGTACTTCTAAAGTGTTTGGGGTGAGGATATCAACCAGCGGAAACAGTTTTTCTTTCACGGTTTCGACAGTGCTTTGCTCCGTCAGTAGCTGCCCGGTTGATGAAATGGCCACCGGATCATAAACCACCAGCGGCGTATGCGCCCAGGTGTCTTTATATTGATGAATTTTATCTGCCACCAGCCTCACTTGTGCCTGATTAGCCAGCAAACCAATTTTTATCACGGTCGCCGGCATGTCTTGCGCCAAAGCGTCCAGTTGCGATCCGAGCACGACGTCTGATACCGGGTTTAGCATGGTAACTTCTTGGGAATTTTGCGCGGTATTGGCGGTGATCACACTACAAGCATAACCGCCCAAACCACTAATCGCTTGAATATCGGCCTGAATACCTGCCCCACCACCACAATCTGAACCTGCGATAGTCCAAACAATTGGTTTTACCATTATGTTAGCTCCTGATGCCAAAAAGGAGTCCCCAGAGTCGGAGTACTCGGTTTTGCAGTTTGTCGTTGCGGCATCACCCCGGCCAAATAAGCCGCTGCGCCCGCTTTAATGCTACTGCTAAAAGCGCTGGCCATCAATACCGGATCATCCGCCAATGCCACCGCACTATTGAGTAAAACGCCGTCGTAACCCATCTCCATCGCCAAACAGGCGTCTGATGGTCGACCAATCCCCGCATCCACAATTAAAGTGGCGTCAGGCAATCGCGCTCGTATTGTTTGCAGATTATACGGATTCATCAGCCCTAATCCAGTCCCAATCGGCGATCCCCATGGCATTATTACCTCGCAGCCCAAATCATACAGTCGCTGACAGATCACCAAGTCGTCGGTACAATAAGGTAATACTTTAAAACCGGCCTTAATCAATTGCTCAGCCGAGCGTAATAATTCCACCGGATCAGGCTGCAAATTGTAATCGTCACCAATCACTTCGAGCTTAATCCAATCGGTATTAAATATCTCTCGACTCATTTGTGCCAAGGTATAAACTTCTTCGCTAGTACGGCAACCGGCCGTATTGGGCAGCAAGTGACAGCCAAGCTGTTGAATATATTGCCAAATTTTTTGACCACTGCCCTGGGTACTTGCTCCCCCCTGCACCACACCATTGGGGTTTTGACGCCGCAATGACAGGGTGATCACCTGCGAACCGCTGGCTTGCACCGCCGCTTTCATCACCTGTGGCGACGGATACAAAGCGCTGCCAATCAGCAAACGACTGTCCAACACGGTATCATAAATCTTCCATGGTTGTTTTTTCGCCTCAGTCATCCGCTAACCTCCTGCTATGGGCGACAAGATTTCAACCTTGTCGTTGGTATTTAAAGTCGTTGTCGCATAATCCTGCTGACTGACAAACTGGCCATTATGCGCCACCGCAAAAGCACCACTGGCACCAAACTGTTCTATCACCGCCACCAAAGTGCCATTTGGCTCCACTTCAATGGTTTTATTATTTACCAATAATTTCACTTAAAAGCCTCTTTTGATCAATATTCATACCAAATGGCCCATATTTAATAGGATATGACCATATTTTAACAATTTTGTCCGCTCAAATAACCCGTTGAATCAACTGAGGATAATCCAGCCCCTCAGAAAGCTGTGCAAGGGTGTTATCTTTATTGCCGTCAGCTTGTAGGGAAAAAGCCTCTCCTAAGCGTTCAATCACTTTGATCAAATGCTCAAGCACCACAGGTGCCAACAAAAAACCATGACGATATAACCCGTTTACCTGAATCAGCCCATCCGCCACCCGTATCTGCGGATGGTTATTATCAAACGCTGGTCGGCACTGACTGATATGCTCAACAATGCTGGCCTCAGCAAACCCCGAATGAACACTATAAGCCGCCGACAACAATTCCAGCGCCGAACGAACCGTCATCGGTCCATTGTCGTTACTTTCTATTTCGGTGGCCCCAATCACGTAGTGATGGTCGGGTTTAGGGGCAATATACAGCTGATAACGCGGATGCATCAGCCGCACCGGACGGGTCAGCTTGACCTCAGGTGCATACAAACGAAACAATTCCCCTCTCACCCCGCGCAAATCTGCTATTTGCGTTGCTGCCCCCACACCACGGCAATCTATCACCAAATCAAATGGCCGAAGTTCACCGTTCACTTCCACCGAACGAGCTTTAACCGCACTCACCGACTGCTGGCAATGCCATTCAAAACAACCTTGCGCTTCAGCCAGCGTCAGTTGATGGCGTAATGCCACCAACAACTGACGATTATCAATCTGACCTTCACTCGGCAAATAGAGGCCACCGTTAAAACGCTTAAGTTGTGGTTCAAGCTGCTGTAACGCCGCAGAATCAAGGTTGTGGCCATCATATTGTGGCCAGTTAACCTTTAAGTGCCGTTTAAAGCGATGCATATCACCACTATCCTCGGCATGAGCCACCGCCACAGTTCCCTGACGCTGAAAAAACACTGGCAGCTCAAGCTGAGTCAAAATCGACGGCCATAACGCCAACGCATCAAAACCCATCTCAACAATCCAGTTTTCACAACACCAAGATTCCCCCAGCGGGGTCAATAATCCCGCCGCTGCGCTGGCAGCACTTAAACAGCCAGTTTTGGCATCTTTGTCGAATAAACATACCTTAAGCACTGTTTTAGCATGTTTTGTATTTTGTCGCTGCGTTTGAACCAATTTTAGTGCTACCAAACGGCCCATTAGGCCAGCGCCGATAATCGCTATTGATGCCATGGTTATTTCCTCGACCTATTTCAAACTATAGAGCGGGATGATATATCTCAGAGCCCTTTTCCCTAAACTCCTGCGACTTTTCCGCCATACCAGCTTCAGCCGCAGAACCAGCATCGGCATCAATTTTGGTGATGGCAATCTGCTCGAGGTTATTGGCGTAATCACGCACTTCTTGGGAAATTTTCATTGAACAAAACTTCGGCCCGCACATCGAACAGAAATGGGCGATTTTGCCGGATTCTTGTGGCAGGGTTTCGTCGTGGTAGGCTCGCGCGCGTTCAGGGTCGAGACCAAGGTTAAATTGGTCAACCCAGCGAAATTCAAAACGGGCTTTAGATAAAGCATCATCACGGATTTGCGCGCCGGGATGGCCTTTGGCCAAATCTGCCGCATGGGCAGCGATTTTGTAAGTGATCAAACCTTCTTTCACATCTTCTTTGTTGGGCAAGCCTAGATGTTCTTTAGGGGTGACATAACACAGCATCGCACAACCATACCAGCCAATCATCGCCGCACCGATACCTGAGGTAATGTGGTCATAACCTGGGGCAATATCGGTGGTCAGCGGGCCTAAGGTATAAAATGGCGCTTCATCGCAACATTCCAGTTGTTTGTCCATGTTTTCTTTAATCATATGCATCGGCACATGGCCAGGGCCTTCGATAAATACCTGAACATCATGTTTCCACGCCACTTTGGTCAACTCACCGAGGGTTTCCAGCTCGCCAAATTGCGCTTCATCATTGGCGTCGGCAATAGAGCCGGGGCGCAAACCATCACCCAATGAAAAGGTCACATCATAAGCTTTCATGATCTGGCAAATATCTTCAAAGTGAGTATATAGAAAGTTCTCTTTATGATGTGACAAACACCATTTGGCCATAATTGAGCCGCCACGAGAGACAATACCGGTGATCCGCTTGGCCGTCATCGGCACATAACGTAACAATACCCCGGCATGAATGGTGAAATAATCCACCCCCTGTTCTGCCTGTTCAATCAGGGTATCGCGAAAGATTTCCCAGGTCAGATCTTCGGCCACGCCATTGACCTTTTCC
>JBLGCB010000431.1:0-5768 GCA_047617105.1 Phenylobacterium sp.
ATCAAGTCTAAACGCTCCTGAAGTAAGAGGTAAGAAATGACGAAACAAGTTCAGTTTATTAATGGTGATTGGGTCGCAGGTGAAGGCAAAAACTTCACTTCAATTAACCCGGCTAAAAATGATGTGTTATGGCAAGGCAATGCCGCCAGTAGCTCACAGGTCGATAGCGCAATTCATGGTGCACGCGAAGCGTTTTACCAGTGGGCTGATTTGAGTTTTGAACAACGTTTGGCGATTGTCGAAAAGTTTGCCGCGTTGTTAGGTGATAACAAAGAAGATATCGCCACCGCCATCGCCCAAGAAACCGGGCGTTTGTTGTGGGAAACCCGCACCGAAATCGGCGCAATGATTGGCAAAGTAGGCATTTCTGTTCGCGCCTTTAATGAGCGTACTGGCACGGTCGAAAATCCGATGCCTGGTGCCAAAGCCTTTATTCGTCATAAACCGCATGGGGTTGTGGCTGTGTTTGGTCCTTATAACTTTCCGGCGCATTTGCCCAATAGTCATATCGTGCCAGCCTTATTGGCGGGTAACACGGTGGTCTTTAAACCCAGTGAACTAACCCCGCTGGTGGCGCAAAAAGTGATGGGATTATGGCAACAAGCAGGTTTACCTGCGGGTGTCATTAATATGGTTCAGGGCGAAGTCGATACCGGCAAAGCACTGGCCAGTCACAGTGGTATTGATGGATTGTTCTTTACTGGCAGCTCAGCCACCGGGCATTTCCTTCATCAACAGTTTGCCGGTCAGCCGGGTAAAATTCTGGCGTTGGAAATGGGCGGTAATAACCCCTTGATTGTTAAAGACGCCGAAGATGTTGAAGCGGTAGTTCACGATATCGTCCAGTCTGCGTTTGTGACGACTGGTCAGCGTTGTACTTGTGCTCGCCGTTTGTTTTTAGAGAACAATGCTACTGGCGATGCGATTTTGGCCCGTCTGGTAGAAGTCACCAAACAAATTAAAATTGGTTTTTATGATGATGAAGACCAGCCATTTTTGGGCTCGCTTATCAGCGAAAAAGCCGCATTGGGTTTGGTTGGTGCTGAACAACAATTGCTTGAATTGGGTGGCCGTTCATTGGTGACCATGAAACATACTGCTGGTACGGGTTTTGTCACGCCGGGTATTGTTGAAGTCACGGGTGTCGACGGCATTCCTGATGAAGAGCATTTTGGCCCGCTGCTTAAAGTGTATCGTTATGATGATTTTGAAGCGGCGATTGCCAAGGCCAATGATACCAGTTTTGGTTTGTCGGCAGGTCTGTTGAGTGACAGTGAAGTGCACTGGCATTTCTTCTTGCGTCGTATTCGTGCCGGTATCGTCAACCGTAACCGTCCAACGACAGGGGCCAACAGCGCCGCGCCGTTTGGTGGCATTGGTGCCAGTGGTAATCACCGAGCTGGTGCTTATTATGCGGCGGATTACTGTTCGTTCCCAGTGGCTTCGGTTGAGCTGGACAAAGTCAGCCTGCCAGAGACCCTTAATCCAGGGTTGGTGTTTTAAGCCAAGGTTTATCGTTGGCTGCAAGGTTACGCGTGGGGCGAAGGGGGACTGGAAGCGAACACATGGAGCTTTCAGTCCCCCTGAGGTGGAGGCATGGATGCCGACAGGAAACACTGCTTCATGGATGAATTCCGAAGCCAAACCTTATACAGCCACTCACCATAAAACAATCATTTTTAGTACACCAAATTTAATTAATGAGGAATACCATGAGCAAGACTAAAGTATCCATTATTGGCGGTGCCGGTTACGGTGCAGCAGAATTATTACGTCATTTGATTGTTCGCGATGATGTTGAGATTTCGCGTATTTCCAGTAAAGATTTTGTTGGTCAGACGATTGGCCAGGTACACCGTTCATTGTTTGGACTGCAAAAAGCCAATGTGCTGATTGAAGATATTTCTCCTAAAGCCTGTGTTGCCGATGCTGATATCGTGTTTTTGGCCATGCCACACATCATCACCGCCAAAGTGGCGATGGAATTGTTCGACGAAGACGTGCGTATCATCGATTTATCCGGTGATTTCCGTCTGACTAACCTAGATGACTATATTCGTGATTATGCCCCTGAGCATCCTTGTGCAGAACGTCTGGGCACCTTTGCCTATGGTATGCCAGAGCTGAACAGTGAGAATATTCGTGAAGCGAAATATGTCGCTAGTCCGGGTTGTTTTGCCACCGGTATCGCGATGGGTTTATTGCCATTGGCCAATGCGGGTTTACTGAAAAACGCCAACGTTAGAAACGTGTCAATGACCGGTTCTTCGGGCTCTGGTGTACGACCTTTGGCGGGCACTCATCACCCGGTCAGAAACAATAACTTAAAAGCCTACAAAACGTTGCATCATCAGCATCGCGCTGAGATTTTACAGACCCTGAACACCGCGGGTGCTGAAAATACCTCACTAGATTTCATTCCAATCTCGGCACCTTTGGTCCGTGGTATTTTGGCGGTATCACAGCTAGATTTGCCAGAAGGTCATGATGAAGCCAGTATCCAGAAGATGTTTGAAGATTTCTATGCCAATCACAGCAGTGTGATTGTGATGCCACTGGGTCAAAGCCCTGAAGTTGTGGCGGTGAAAAATACCATTCGTGTTGAAGTTGGTATCACCGTGCGCATTGATGAGCTAACGGGTCAGCGCACGCTGGCGTGTATTAGTGCCATTGATAACTTGGTTAAAGGTGGTGCAGGGCAGGCGATTCAGAGCTTTAATTTGATGACTGGCCACGATGCGTCATTTGGTCTTGATCAGCCTGGCATTTGGCCATGATGGACGCTCACTCTCAACCTCAACCTCAACCTCAATCCCAACCCCAACCGATTGCAGTGGTTAAGGTTGGCGGCGATGTGTTATTGGGTGATATCGAACGCGAGGGCATTGCGGCTAATGTCAAAGACCTAGTCGATAATGGCTGGCGTGTGGTGGTACTACACGGCGGCGGCCCTCAGGTTAACCGTCTGCAAGAAAAGCATGGTCTGGTGCCTAACAAGGTTGGTGGTCGGCGGATCACCAGCGAGGCCGATTTGCTGGTGGTGAAACAGGCCATCTGTGGTGAGGTGAATGTTGAATTGACCCAGCAGTTGCAGCACGTTGGCATCAACGCTTTTGGTTGTAATGGCGCATCAGGTAAGCTGGTGACTGCGGTGAAGCGACCAAAAAGAGTGATGTCAGGTTGCGGGCCAGATCCGATTGATTTTGGTGAGGTGGGTGATGTGACTGGTATTAATGCTGATTTACTCAACGGCCTGACCTCAATGGGCGTGGTGCCAGTGATTGCCACGTTGGGTGTCGAAGCTGACACAGGTCGAGTGTTTAACATTAACGCCGACACCACCGTGGTGCAAATCGCTAAAGCGCTTAAAGCGGATTTATTGTTACTCACCACGGCGGTTGGTGCGATATACCGTGATTTGGCTGAGCCTGATAGTCGTATTGCTCAGGTCAATGTGCAACAGGCGCAAGCGCTGATTGTCGAAGGTGTCATTCAGGGCGGTATGATCCCCAAGGTTGAAGAAGCCATTTCAGTATTACGTGATGGCGTGAAAAATATCGCGATTGTTGGACCACAACAAAAAGGCGCTTTTTTGAGTGTGGCCAATGGAGAAGGGAGTAAAGGGACGATTATTTCTTAAAGATGCTGTAATGATGGCAACAGGATACCTTCTTTGGGTTTTATTCTGTTGCCATCGTTCGTTTGGGGGCCTCACATCATTTCAATTCATCACTATAAAGCAACATCAACGGTTCTAAATCACCCGCATCAGCTTGTCGAAGCGCTTTGATGTAATCCATCCTAACCTGACTGACTTTGTCTAATGCTCTTCCACCCCATTGAACTGTCCGACACTGAAAAACCTGCTGCGCAATTAAATCTGCAAAGATGCGAGAAAATCGACCGTTGCCGTTGGGAAAGGGATGAATTTGTACCAGCTTATGATGAAAACGCAATATGGCTTCTTGAGGCGGGTAGCTATTGTACTGTGCCCACACGGTTACATCATCGAGTAAGTTACGCAGTGCCACGCAGATATGAAGAGGGTCAATTCCAATGTTCTTCTCGGTGGTTCTGAAAGAGCCTGCCCATTGCCATACCTGACCAAATAGCGCTTTATGCAGTGCAAGGGTAAAGTCTATTGTTAGGTAGTTTTGCCTGTTGTGCTTTTTTAACCACAACATGCCTTGGACAATATTGGCTTGTTCTAATTCATCAAGTTGCTGCCTGACGGTGATATGTTTGAATTTCAGCCCTGCCATTTCATCAGGGTCCAGTGGTGTGGCACCGTCAATCAGTTCAGCGGTTAGTTTTGATTTGGCCATTAGTGTTATCTCCCCAAAACCAGCTTGGCATCTCGGCGATGAGATCTTTGGCGACTAATTGGATTTGTAATTCACAATGTTCATCAGCAACCCCTTGCGCTTCAAGCTGCATATGGGTGTTTGCTTGGCTGACTAATTGACGGGCATGTTGATAAGCTCTTTGTTCAAGCATGGATTGGATTGAGTGTTTTGGCACCACTGCATAATGGAGTTCGCAGCCAATGGCATTGGCGGTTGCTTTGAGTTTATTCAGCGTTAATGTGCCATTGACTTCTGCTCGCTCAATTCTGTAAAGCTCGCTTTTAGTGATGCCTGCTCGGGCCATGATCACTTTCGATGGCATTTTCAGCGCTTTTCTGACAGTTCTTAGCCAGCCTTCTGGAGGGGGGATTAATCGCGCCGCATTATGGCAGGCTGTGTCAATAATGTCTCTATATTGCCTGATGACAAGTGCTTTAAAATTCATAACAAAAGAATACTTTAGTAGTGTTATATGTCACCAACTATAGCATAGTTGTCAATATATAAAAGCACTTAATTATTATAAAGGTTGTTATTTAGCGATACCAAAATTATTTATTGGTAGACATATATCAATACCTTGATGTTATATTGGTTTATATAAAGAGATACTTATCTTTTAATTACGGTTTATGTCTTAGGTTGGTTTGATTGGAGGTTTTGTTCTGTGGTTGGTTTTTTGGCTGGTTCTTTGTGAGCGTTACTGGGCTGGTAGTTAGCTGCCGGAGGAAGTCCATAAGCCTTGCTCATGGACTTTGAATCTTGTGCTGAAACCCCGGCGCTATAGTATTTTTTCTTCCCTGATAACGACTTCCTGTTTCACCCCTTGTCATATTTTTTTTACGTCCCTTTTTACCTTGTTCCATTGATTGTCTTAAGGGGCTATAAAAATTATCGCCATAATCCCCGTCAATGCGGGTTTTGATTTGGCTTTTAATTCTTAGCTGTCGATGGTTGATTGTTATCAATAAACAGCGTTACCGAGTAGCGAATTATTAATCTTCATGCCCCTTAACACATTCTTTCCTTTGATATGGCTTCCTGTTATTCCCTTATGACTAAACTCTCCCTCAGTTCCCTCGTTGCGTGGTCCCATCATTCCTTTGCCACGTCACCCCTAAACTTTTTTGTTTTGATTTTGCCCGTCTCCTTCGATACCTGATTCCTTGTCCGTTTGTTACTGCCTCCTGTAAATCCCTTATTACACACTTCTCCTTCAGTTCCGTCGTTTCGTGGTCCCACCGGTCCTTCGCCACGTCACCCCTGTAAACCATCTCTAAACTGTATGCTAAATCCGCGCGTTTCGTGGTCCCAGCAATCACAAGAACACTTCGCCACGTCACCCCTGTAAACCATCTCTAAACTGTATGCTAAATCCGCGCGTTTCGTGGTCCCAGCAATCACAAGAACACTTCGCCACGT
>JBLGCB010000432.1:0-5765 GCA_047617105.1 Phenylobacterium sp.
TAACAAAGCCATAGGGGAGGCTGCCAATCAAAACTCTGGACCTGAGGTTATAGGCCCCTTACTTGAAGCCAAAAAACAAGTGATAGCCACTGAAGGTGAGTTAACGGTAGACAAAGAAGGTATCATTGGAAAGGTCATTGGTAAGTTTTGGACCCCGGCTAAAGAAGCTAATGCTGGTTACACAATGATTAAAAATACTACAGAGATAGTAAAAGGTATTTTAGGCTTGTTTGAGTTGAGTTGAGTCTCAAAATACATTGCTGCACCGAGGGTGCAGCAATGGTCAGATTTCTTTAGACAATCTTCTAACCCAATCCACCCCATCTCTTAAAAACACCATCACCCCTCGTTCAACACACCTCCGCTCATCCCCCACAACCCCAACCTTTACCAACCCCCATTCCCTCAACAAAAAGTCCGGCAAATAAGCCACAGCCTGACCACTTTTCACCAACTGGCTCAACACCGCATAATCATTAACCACCCAGCCAGTCTTACGTGGCAGCAACTGATCTTGCCAGCCATCACATCCCAACCCACGCTCTTCCCCACAAAACGGTGAAACATGCGGCATCGCAAAAGGGTGCAACAACAATTCTTCTGCACTTACCTGAACACTCACCTCAACCCCCATCTGAATACCATCACCAAACCCACCACTGGCCAGCGGATGCGTCCACCCAACCGCAACCTGCATTTGTAACTCGCCCAAGTCAATATAATCAAGCTCGGGCGTAAGCTGTCCCAACATGGCATCGGTGACCAATGCCAAATGCACTTCGCCTTGCTTGAGTTTGTTCAGCGCCGCTTGCTCAAATGCGGTTTCAAAGGTTAACGTCGAGTCGGATTGTGCAACCTGTTCTGATAGCACCCGACTAATCACGCTGGCCCAGCGGTATTGTAATATCGCGGGGGCGGCGACTCGGCAGTGAATATCTTGGTGTTGGCCACACAATTGTTGCCGGGTATTGTCTGCTAGGGCGATCATTTGCGCTGCCCGAGGTTGCAATAATCTGCCTTGGTCATTTAAGCGTAGTATTTTGTCAATGCGATCAAATAATAATGTAACTATTCAGCGCACTCATCTTTCGCACCATAACGGCGTTATTGTCGTACTCAAACAGTTACATATGGCTTATATGCGCCTATTTTCCGTGCGACAATGCCTTGTCCTGAAGCGAAATCTAAGCACGCTGAAAAGTTACATAGTAATAAACCCAGTGAGGTTTCAAGTCGTTTTAATGACTTTGACAGCGCGCTTGGGCTGATATCTAGCTCGTTGGCGGCCTTTTGTAAATTCTCAAAGCGGGCAATGGTGAGGAATTTGCCTAAATCTGCTATTTCCATATTGGAATTACCAATGTCAGTATTGGAGGTGATATGGACTTTAAGATAACGTATTATACTGAATATTGATAGTGCGCTTATTGGCGCACAGAGTAACGCACAGGAGACAGTTGTGAGAAACTTAATGAGGACTTTAGTGAACGCCATGATGTTATTGGTATTGTTACTGGTAAGTGTTGGCGGTTATGCCCATGATCACTCGACCGGGGTTCATGGTATGGTGTTGATGCAAGTTGAACAGCGCATTTTTGCCTCACATATGCCGCTGCATAATAGTAAACATGCTTTTCAGGTGGTGATGGAATTGCAGCTAGAAAACCAAAAACACGCTACACTTAAGTCGCTTAAGGCCCTGCTGGCAAAACACGCGTTGGTGACGCTAATGCCAGAAGTGTTTTCACTGAGTAAATTGCAAAATGGTCAGTTAAAATCCTTTAAAGGCACTGTTTTTGCCAATCATTTTGAGCGTAAAGGTGAGGTGGCGATGGAAAATGTGACATTTACGGTGAAGCAGTTGCTGCTTAATCAGCCACTAACGGCAATTGAGGGTGGTGATTTTTATGTGTTGAAGATTGCAGAACAATATTCACTTTTGGTTCACCGTATTGCAAAACCACCTTGTTATGATCAAATACTGTTGGCGAGCCATCCAAAGGGTTACTCAGTGGTGATTGATAATATGCCGCCAATGGCGATGTCACCGGGTGTAATACGCTTTGAGTCAGGACTGAACTTCAGCAACGGCTTGATGGTTGAAAAGCAGTTGTATCTTGAAACTCAGGATTTTTTGAAATAATCACCATTTAACCTCAAACGATGACAGGAACCCGTTTATGCCAACCATTGACACTCTACTAACCTTCGCGTTGGTCTCCTTTTTACTCAGCATCTCTCCAGGCCCATCAATACTGTACATTATGGCTCGCAGCATCAGCCAAGGGCCAAAGGCGGGTTTTGCCGCTGCTGGTGGCATGGCCATCGGTTCTTTTGCCTATGTGCTGGCCACTGCGCTGGGTATTGCGGCGATTTTTAAGTATTCACCTATGGCCTATACGCTGTTAAAGCTGTTTGGGGCGGCTTATCTGGTGTATTTGGGCGTTCAGTATTTTCGTTCATCACCTGTTGACGCTGGGCAAAAACCAGCAGTGACGATATATCCAATCATCAAAATATTTCGCCAAAGCATAGTTGTTGAACTGACCAATCCCAAAACCGCATTATTCTTTTTGGCTTTACTGCCGCAATTTATTGACCCAAAACTTGGCTCTGTGACGCTGCAATTGCTGGTGCTTGGCGGTGTTTATACCGCCGTGACCTTCTGTTGTGATTCGTGTATTGCCCTAGCGTCTGGCAAGTTGGGCAAGTGGTTGGCTCAGCACCCGGGGGCGATTTATTGGCAAGACCGTGTGGCGGGTAGTGTGTTGATTGGATTGGGCGCTTTTATTTGTTATGAGGCATTTGATGAGGGTTAAAGAGAAGAGTCGAAGAAGTTGTAACATGCAACTTTCCCGACCATAAATTGACAAGCTTTGTTGGGTCGAAGAAGCTGTAAAGTGCAACTTTTCCGACCATAAATGGACAGCAAAATCAGTGCGCTTAAAATCCCCAAAAAATATTCTTATCGAAAAATACTGATTCATGTTAATGGCGTTAAACCGTCGGTTGAAGACGCTGGTTATTTCGATCAGCTGGTGTGTGTGTCAGAGTTGATGTAAATGACATACTTGCTGCGGGCCTGTATGATGTCTTGATTGTTGATGATTTATACGATACCGGGGCTTCTTTGGAGGCTGCAACAGACGTGTTACGTCAATATGCTAAGATAAGAAATATCGTAACTATTCAGCGCACTCATCTTTCGCACCATAACGGCGTTATTTTCGTACTAAAACAGTTACATATGGCCTATATGCGCCTATTTTCCGTGCGAAAATGCCTTGTTCTGAAGCGAAATCTAAGCACGCTGAATAGCTACGAAATATCTACGTGGTAACCGTCGCGAGGAGGAAATAATGTATAAAATATTTGTATCAGGGTCAATGCAGATAAAAAACCTTGATCACAATGTTATTAATAGAATAGGCAACATTATGAACTCTCAATTCGAAGTGATTGTGGGTGATGCTGATGGTGTCGACAGTTCAATTCAACGTTATTTACAAGAACGTCACTTTAAGCCTGTTAAAGTTTATTGTGCAGGTGAGCAGCCGCGTAATAATTTGGGCCACTGGTTGGTTAAAAGTATCAATACAGATGCAAAGCCGGGTACTCGTGCTTTTTTTACCGCAAAAGATTTAGAAATGGCACAAGATTGTGATTATGGTTTTATGGTATGGGATGCCAAAAGCACTGGTACATTGAGTAATGCTATTGAGTTGCTTAAAATTAAAAAGTTTTCGCTGGTTTATATTAATAAGGCCAAGGAATTTTTAAAAGTTAGGCGAGTAGAAGATCTCGAAAAATTACTTTCTTATATGAGTGAATCCGCTTTTGCTAAAGCCAATCAAAAGCTGGGGTTGACCAATCAAATTGAGTCATTTAAATATACCCAAAGTAGTTTTCTTTTATAATAATCAATGACAAAATCTAATCACGCTGAACAGTTATTATTTCAAATTCCCTCACCTCAAAGCAAAAAATACTCCACCCCCCGAAAACTCAATACCAACAGCTGAAGATAACAGGTGGTGATGGCGATAAATTTGGCGATGGTCCAGCCCCAGTTTTGTTGATAATTCAGCTTCAATGCCTTTAACAAGTAGCCGAAAAAGTAGAAAAATAATATCGCCTGAACGAGTAAGGCGATGATGCTGCTTTCTGCGATTTGTTCCAGTGGAAAAATCAGCATCATCACCAGGTAGACGAAAGTGTGCAGGTGAATGGCAAATATCAGGTTGCTGATATAGTAGGTTCTAAAGTAAAACAGTTGCAGTATTCCGGCAAAGGCGGGCAGTAACACAAAAATGATTTTAGGATAATACGCCTGCATCGGCAGCAGCGACGGGGTATTGACGAAAACATCACGGCCAAAAAACTCAAAGACAACAAAAAATAAAATACTCATGACCAAATACATCCGCAACGGCGGTGAGTACTTTTGACGCTTGCCCTGATTGTATTCGAGGGTCAGTAAACCGGGTTTGATCAACAGCGTCTTAAGCGTAGTAAAAAGCCTGCCATCAATATCTAGCAATTCATGAAAAGTATCTTTGCCCACCTGCCAGGCAGGGCGGTCGAAACTTTTGGTTGATTGGCCACAAGCGCCACAAAAGCTATCGTTGTTAATGATCGGATTTTCGCAGTTACGACAATGTTCCATGATTATTTTTTCCTCACTTGCTGTTATTTCAACTTTTTATTTCAAGATGCCAAAACTTACCGAACTGGGATATTGGCCACTGTGGTAAACCCGATGGGTCGCTTTGACAAAATTTTCTGCTTTGGCATCAAATATATTATCGACATATTTTTGTGGGTTGCGGTCAATAAAGGGAAAGAAGCTGCTTTGAATCCTTTTTTGAAATACATCGCCTGCAAATGGTTATTGTTATCTTAAAGGTGGGATATGTCAAAGTCGAACAGCAATAATAAAACTGGGTAGCTATTCTTTTTCTATGCAGTATTTATGCATTTTTAGCGGCCTTTAAGATATCTGGACGGCTAAACTGAATAAATATTAGTCGTTTTACCCAAAACAAAGGTGTTTTTTATTTACTTTGTGTTCATAAGCCTTTAGAATGCCTCCAGTTTCGTCATTGGGAGTTAAACGGGTAAATATGAAATACGATTTTATTGTTGTTGGTGCAGGTCAAGCGGGTTTATCTATTGCTTATCATCTCAAACAAGCGGGTTTAAGCTTTTTGCTGATTGATGGTGATGACCAGGTTGGGGCCAGTTGGCTCAAACGCTGGGATTCTTTATCGCTGTTCACGCCTTCTCAATACAATGGTCTGCCTGGTTTTGATTTTCCGATGAAAGAAGGGACTTATCCGGATAAAAATGAAGTCGCTCGTTATTTGAGTGAATATGTCAGCAAATTTGATTTGCCAGTTAAATTAAACTGTTCGGCGAAAAAAGTGACTCGTGATGGCGAACAGTATAATGTCGAAACCTCAACAGGCCCAATGACCTGTACCAATCTTATTGTGGCCACCGGACCTTTTCATACCCCGTTTATACCTGGTTGCCACAACGATATTTCAGCAGATGTGACTCAGTTACACAGCAGCAATTATAAAAACCCCGGTCAGTTGCAAGATGGTGATACTCTAGTGGTGGGTGCCGGAGATTCTGGTGCGCAGATATTGGCCGAAGTGGCGCAAACCGATCGACAATTATACTTCTCGGGCGATTGCAGTTCTAGAGTGTTGCCGCAGGAATTTTTGGGCAAAACTTTATGGTGGTGGCTCAAAGGGTTG
>JBLGCB010000433.1:0-5745 GCA_047617105.1 Phenylobacterium sp.
CAACAGCGCGATAAATACGCAAAAGTCAAACATATTTATGATACAACATTGCAGTGTATCAACACTGGACAATGTCCTAAAAATGTCAATCAAATACAGGCTTTACTTCAGATTGAATCCGTCAAAAAACAATTAGCTAAAGCGCAAAAAAGCGCAGGAAAATATCCTTATGAAATTGAAGGACAACTCGGCATCAGTGGCGTGCTCGGATTGCCATTGTTTATTATTTTAGCGCTAATTCTCGGTCAAAAATGTTTGAATAATGCGCTCAAGGTTGTGCCTCAGTTTGATATTAACGTCTTGTTGCCAAGATGTTTTTGGCTTTTGGTCGTTATCGCAGTGTCTTTCTTTTCAATCAGATACCTAAAAACCAGTATCCTTGATGATGACAAAATCTGGTATACCTCCAGCTCGTTTTGCGTAAGAGGGGCGACACTGACCCTCATTCATCACTTAGCAATTTGCCTGTCTTTTGTTTGTTATTCGCTGGTCGCTTCCGTTATATGGACAGCATCAGCCCGGTCTGCCACCCCTCAAATAGATTTATTCCATAAAGATGGACAATGTGGGCTCTATTTGTATCTAAGGTTTTGGGTGCTTTCAATCTTTGCTGGACTCTATTTTGTCGCAGTATACTCAATAATGTGGTTGCTCACTATTTTTGATGGCGAAGGTGAAGTAACAAATTATGGCTCAAGCACCCTAACCGCTTCCGTTATATTACTGACTTATCTAATCAGAATATTCTGGAAAATGTTTGTATTAAAAAACCGATATATCACAGCCCTGAGGGATAGTAAGGTGCTGAAAGCCCACGAAGATGTCAGCGGTAAAATACCCGAAGATCCAACTCGTTTTTTTATCGGTCGATATGGCGAAAAAGCATTGGTTTTTGTCTTTATTGTGATTATTTGGATCTATAAAGAACTGGGTAAATCACCGCTTTTACAATGGATAGTGCAACCTTTTATATAATGAGTTTTTCATGATGAACAGAAAACAACAAAATACGTTTCAGCGCCATAAATCAACCGAACTTCATCTTAATCCAAGCAAAAGTCCCGGCCACATCAAAGTTTTTTTGCCCATAACCTTCAAGCAGTAGCGCTTCAGGCAGCCACTCATCATATTTTTCAGTGCATTTTTCTGGCACCCATTTTGCCAACTCGGCATGGGTTGGCGGGGTTGTTATCAGTAACTTGACCAGCGCGCTTTTCACCTCAACAGCCGTTGATCTTTCTATTTCAATCGCCCCGGCAAAATCACCCGCTTTAAAACCTTGGCTGATCAGCAATACCACCAGCGTGTTGATCTTTTTGTCGCCAAGCCAGGGGATAAGACAGGCGTTTAGGCCCTGATCGAACAAGCAGTCATTGTCGAGTTTCATCGCTTTGAAATATTGATGACTTTCTTGAAACTGTTCCTTGGCGGTGGCATCAATAAAATCAACATACTGCTGTTGGCCCTCTTTATCGGTTTGTGCGATGCGGTATTCACCACTGCTGGCAATGTTAAACATCTCCTGGCGGATACGCTCATGAATGGCGATGCCGCTACCACCAAAGTTTGGCGGTTTTCCGCTGTTGTTGGCTTGCACATTGATAAATTTCTTTTCGGCGTTAACCTCCAACACTTTCCACCGTCGGCCACCAAAAACGATGTGTTGGCCCGGTATCACCAGCGAATTCATCGGCAGCGTACCCAGGGATTTCCCCTCAGCCATCAGGCGATATTCCTCCGGGGTGTTAAATACAGCAAAAAACGTATAGTGGCCCGCCAGTTTTTCCCCCTCAAGACCCAGCACCAGTTCACCACTGCCCAGTTGGGTCAATAAATCTTTACTGCCCATATGACTCAGCAATTGTTTGAACTGACCGCTACTGACATGATTAAAAGGGCCGCTGCGACATAACAGCTTAAATAATTGATCAGCTCTGACACCACCCCATTGCGCTGTTAGCGCAAGCACTTGGTGCAACAAGGTAGAAAAATGATATTGCGTGTTATCGGCGGGTTCATACCATTTCTCAACCACCAGCAAACGCCATATGGCCAGTGACTGTAACAGTTGCATCCGCAGGCTGTCCGTCGGACTAGAATGGGCAGACAACTCATTTTCGGTGATCAACATACGTAAAATCGCCGAGCCACCACGACGACCCGAGCGACCGAGCCGTTGACGTAAACTAGAAACAGAATGGGGGGCGGTCACCTGCACCACAGAATCCACTTTACCAATGTCGATGCCCAGCTCCAAAGTCATGGTACATATTGCGGTGGTTGGCGGGTGCTCTTTTTGCAGTCGGGCTTCTAGTGTTTCTCGGAGGTTTTTGGCCAGTGAACCATGGTGTGGAAAAAACTCATTAGGCACATGTTGTTGCTGACAAAAATCACTTAACTGTGCGGTAATGGATTCGGTGCGTTTGCGGCTATTGGCAAAAACCAGGTGTGAACCGCCCCGGCAAATTTGATACAAATCTCGACAGACCCGCATTTCTACAAGCTCGCTCCCCTTTGAATTCAGCGGGTTCACATACCCCCTAAGCTGCATTTTATAACGGGGTTTGGTATCATCGGTAATTAGGGCAAAGGGAAAATTGCGCTGGAGCCTGTCTGGGCGTAACAATTCGGGGATGCGGTCAAGTTCTCCGAGTGTCGCACTCAGCGCAACACGGGGCACCGGATCATTTTGCCGATTGAGCAAAACGTCGAGCCGATTAAGCACAGATATCAACTGACAGCCGCGCTCTGAGCCAATAAAGGCGTGAAATTCATCGATAACAATGTGTTTAAGGCCAGCAAATGCTTTACTCACCCAGCCTGATTTTTGAATAAGCATCGACTCAAGTGACTCGGGGGTGATCAATAAAATGCCCGAGGGGTTTTTCTCGATTTGGCGTTTTTTCGCCACAGAACTGTCACCATGCCAAGGGGTGACTGGCATATCGAACAACTCACCGAGGCTTTCAAGCCGTCGATATTGATCATTGATCAGCGCTTTTAGTGGGCTGATATACAAAATGCCAAAACCTTGCTGATTTTTGGCATTATTTTCTAAGGCATTGTTTACCACGGTGCAAGCGGGCAAAAAGAAAGCTTCTGTTTTACCCGCAGCCGTTGATGCACTGATGATCACATCCTGGCCGCCGGCAATAATCGGCTTAATGGCATCTTGCTGAATCGGTCTTAGACTGGTCCAACCCTGCTGGTGAATCCATTGCAGTACTTTTTTGTCTAACGGTGTCGTGGCCAAAGCAAAGTACGCCTATAGTTGAAAATCTGACAATCCGTCATCATTGGCTGTGGCATTGTTATCCGCCATATCACTGGGGCGTTCGCCCGGGATAGTGATACCAGCCAACAGGTCCTGCCATTGTAGTTCTGGGTTTTGTTCCAACACGGCCAGCAAGTCAATAAAGGCTTTGATGGTATTACGGGGGGTGCGAAAATAGGCGTCACCCACGGTCTGGCTGCAATGCTGTAAAAACGCCTCTAAGGCATCGTTTGGCACCAAATGAGCAGCGCTGTCACCGCCAGCAAACACATGTCTGAGGTTTTTCAGCAAAATATATAACTCTTCTGCGGTTAAATTGGCCAAATGCAGCGCAGGTGAAGAGTAATCAATCACCCCAGCCTTGGCGGCAAAACTGTTTTCGGCCAAACGAGACTGTAATGCTTCATAGCTGTAAAGGCCTTTACGGGTATCGAGCAAAAATTCAGGTGTGCCACCAAACAAAAAACCCAAATGGGCGGCACTGCCTTGCAGACAATCGTTGAGAATCCGCAAAATCTGCTCATAGTTTGAATTTCGCGCCTGGGTGCTGTGCATTTTAAACAAGTTAACCATTTCATCGAGATTAACCAGCAAGCCCTGATAACCCGCCTGCCTGACAAACAAACTCATCAATTTTAGTGCATCATAAAACGACGCATCTGAAATGATGGTGCGCACACCAAGGTCTTTTATCGCTTCGGTTTTAGTGCTGTATTCAGCGCGTAACCAACGTACTGCATTGGCTTTTAATGCTTCATCATCCTGTTCATGGCCACGCCAATAAGCACCAATCACTTTGCCAAAATCGTAACCGCCAACAAATTCGCTCAGGCCAGCGAGCCGTTCTTCAATCACTTTGGCTACTTCAATGCCCTGACCATCGGCGTCCTGCTGAGCCAAAGTGATAAAACGTTCAACCACACTGGTTAATGCGTTGCCATCGGGTTTGTTGCGGGTGGCGAGGCTGCGCATCAGTTCAGAATACAAATTTCTCGCTTGCCCTTTACTGGCGTGAATTCTGCGGTCTGGGGCTAGGTCAGCATTAATGGTCACCAGCTTTTTTTCCAGCGCAATGGCCCGCACCACACTGAGAAAAAAGGTTTTACCGGAACCATATTCACCGATGATCAGACGAAAAGCCGAGCCACCTTGACTGATCCGATCAATGTCTTGATCAAGCGCTTTGATCTCATTGATACGCCCCACTTGAATATGTTGAATGCCCAGTTTTGGCGTGACACCAGCCTTTAGCGATTGAATAATGGCATCTTTTTCTTTCAGTCGAACTCGTTTTGCTGTCATGCTGCTACCTCTGCTGCTAATTCATCCGCGATGTCTTGAGCCGTTTGCTGGTCGACCAAAATATCACCTTCATCTTCGAGTACCGGGTCATCGATAATGTCATAAGCCCAGTCATTTATGGTTTCTATTGCACCATCAAGCATCAGCCCTGACTGGGCACAATATGACTGCAATTCGTCGCGAGACCACAGGTCTTTACCCAGCAAATGCTGATAAAACTGCTGATGTTTGCCATCTAACTGTGCAGTGAGTGGCGCAGTCGGTATCGGCGGTGCCTCATTGAGTGGTTCGTCATCAGTAAAAATCGCCCCGAGCATACTTTGTACCTCACGGGTTTCAGACTCATGCAGCGCCAGTTTGTCTTCATCGAGATTAAAGGTGATCGGACTGTCGGCTGGCTGCGCTTTTGTAGGATTAGCTTTTTGAGGCTTAGCTTCTATGGTTGGCGATTGGGCTGTGGGCCGGGCTGCGGATATTCTGTGAATATCGCTGCTAACCGAGGTTTTGTCTAATCCCAAGGCAGCATAGAGTTTTTCAAGTTGCCTGACTTCATTAGGGTCAACCGTGCCATCGGCCAGCGCAATACGAACCAGTACATGGCTGACCGCACTTTTGCCGGTATCGCACAGCGGCGCTAGTCGGGCTTTAAGGCCATTCATATTGACCGGCGCATTTAAGCGCCACAGCAAATAGGCATGAAGTGATGACTTCTCAATGGCTGACAACTGTGGGTTATTGTCAATCAGCCGATGCAACAAGGTTGTCTCTTGCTCATCCACAGTGCCATCAACCCCGGCCATCATCGCGCCTAACCTGAGCATCATCGCCACTTCATTGAATTTCGCCGACGGTGAAAAATCATCTCCATGACTAGGCATGAATAATACCAACTGCCCGTCTACTGCGGGTTTGGCATGATGAAAACGCGGGTCAGGCGCAAGGCCCAAACCAACGATTTCACACAACTTGGTGATGAGTTCCAAGTCTTTTTTATAGATACTTTGCGGTGCAGGTTGCCCCAGTGCAGACCAAAAGTCCACCATGGTCACCAGTCCTGACTGGGTGTCAATCTGCTGCTTGGCCCATTGGGCAAACGTTGCCAGCACAGGGATCGTGTCTGCATTGAGTAAGGGTTCAGGCAATAACAATAATCCGGGCAAATCATCACG
>JBLGCB010000434.1:0-5744 GCA_047617105.1 Phenylobacterium sp.
GGGTTAATATTCAATAAAACTAATCAAGCCAACTAAACCAACTAAGCCGCCTAAAAGGGGCCGATAATACAAAAAGAGGAATTTCAGTGTCAAAGAACAACAGCCCGTTATTGGGCATAGCTGTGTTAAGCGCGTGCCTGTCAACATTTTATGCCGCAGCCGGAGAGCAATCTGGCCAGCTGTTAAACCAAACAATGTCGAAAAATACCACTCACATTCAATCAATCAGTGACCCAGCGCAAATCTGTGGTAGTGATGACAATGGTCAAAATTGGCAACAATTGCAGTTAAACGCCAAACACCAATGGAAAAAGCGCTTTAACCAGACTTTTAACAAGACTTTTAACCAGGCTAAGGCATCAAAAACCTTAGATAACACAGCCACTGAAGATGGCGAAGGCATTGCGGGGCGCTACTATGTGCCAGTGGTTTTTCATGTTTATGGCCAAAGGTACAACTGTACTGAAGGTGATAAATGCCTGACTGACGAAAAAATTATCAATGCGCTTAATCAAACCAATCAAGATTTTCAAGGCAGCAATAGCCAAGATGGACCAATAGCGCCGCAATTTGCGGCGATCAGAGCCAGTCTTGATGTTGAGTTTGTGCTGGCGAACAAAACGGCCAACGGTCAAGTGACTAGCGGGATTGTGCGCCATGACCGTGAACAAGGGGGATATGGTGATAGCGAAACATTTAATGGCCAAGTTGCCACGGACAGCTGGGACAATTACCAGTATTTGAATGTGTATATTATGCATGACCTGTATGACAACGGTACATTGAATAATTCAGGAGTGGCTTGGTATCCACAGGCGTCTATGTCTGATCAGGGTTTGGCCAGGGTGGTGTATAACGGTGATTATCTCGGCGACAATACCAACGAAAACTTCCGCTCGGTACTGACGCATGAGTTTGGTCATTGGCTTAATTTACCCCATACATTCGAACAAAAAGCTTGCTCGTTGAGCAATGAAAGTTTTTGTTCTCTGACTGGAGATAACAGTTGTGATACACCCCAAATGTCGCTCGCTTCCGTCATGAAAGACAATGCAGTGAATTGTTTGGGTCAACCGACCAATACTGAAAACTTTATGCATTACACCGACAACTATGCGATGTTTACTCAAGATTAGGTTAAACGAATGGTCGCAGCATTACATGGACCCACACGGGAATCACTATGGTCAAATAGTAACTTGGTCGCCGCTGGATTGACGCAATATACCAGCAATGAAGCACATCCATGGGATGGCAGTGGTTTAAATCAACTGCCTGAAGGACAGCTTTTGACTAGCAAAACAGGATTGTCAGGAGAAAAAGATGCTATCGACGTCCATGCAATCGATATCCCGGCCGATACCGAGGCGGTGGTCTTTTATCTGGATGGTTTCAGCCAAGATCCGGATATGTATGTGAGCCATGGCGCGGCATCGGTGCCACCAAGTGATGATAATGCCGATTGGCAGGCAGATCACATTTCGTTCAATAGTGCGGAGCAAGCAGAGTTTGTTGGTTTACTGGCACCATCAGCTGATGAGCAGTACTTTGTGTCAGTTCATGCCTTTACTCAGTACGACAATGCTAACTTACAGGTGCTCAGTGTTAAAGATACCCTATTGTGTGACGGCTGTTCTCGTTTGGCCTTGCATAAAAGTAGCCAATTAAATGCATCTGCGACTGACGAGCAGCGAACCTATCGCTTCAATGTGCCACAAGATGCCGAACGGGTGGTGTTTGTTATTCCGGCTGGTTACACCGGCGATCCAGATTTGCACATCAGCCGCAACAAGCCAGTTTCACTAGAATCCTTTGATTGTCGGCCATTCAGTGCACCACAATTGAGCGAGTATTGTGAATTTGATTTGGGTGGCACTTTCAATGTGATGATAAACCCCTTTCTTGATTATAATAATGTCGGACTTGAGGTTTATTATGAAACCAAAGGCGATACCAATTTATTGCCCAACGCCTTGGCTAACGGCAGCTACCGAGGTTATATTGATCAGCCGCTCAGTTTTTCAAGTGCGGGTTCGAACGATGCTGATGGTACCATTGTTTCTTACACTTGGGACTTTGGCGACGGCAATACCAGTACATCGGCCAACCCAGCGCACAGCTATCAAAGCGAAAGCACTTATGAGGTTAGCTTGTCGGTCACCGATGATCAGGGGGCGACCACAACAGACGCGACAACCGCTAAAATTACCCTACCGCCATTGCCGGTGATTGAATCGGTGTGTGGTATTCAACCAGCACTTGAAAAGCGCCAAATCAAAGTAGGGGTAACCGAATGCCTTCCTGAACAACATCGGGTGTCTATTAATGTATCCAATGTAAAAGCCCACAATAGCATTGCCATTACCATGAACTATGGTCAAGGGGATGCTGATTTGTATTTCCGTCAAGGTCGCTGGCCAACCGACACTGTCTTTCATGGCTCATCAACAGGGCAGGGCAATAATGAGTGTATTTATATTGACGATATCAACCATGAAGGCAACTTTTGGGGTTATATAGAAGTGCATGGTGCCGCTGATGGGGCATCAATTGTGGTCGACTATGATACGGGCGGTTGTCGTACCGAGCCTTTGGCAGCGCAAGTTAATGGTGATTATAGCGGCATTGTCAACGAGGACATTCAGTTTTCAAGCGATGGCTCTTTTGACCCACAAGGTGCCATCAGCGGGTATAAATGGCTATTTGGCGACGGTGCAACCAGTAAGGAAGCCAACCCGAAGCACAATTATAAAGTCAGTGGAGAATATAACGTGACACTGACCATAACGGATGATCAGGGCAATACTGCATCGGCGTCGACAATGGCGGTGATCACATTGCCACCAGCACCTGTGTTGCCCAATAGCTGTTTAACCGAACTGCCCAGTTCACAAGGCAGATTAACCCCAGGTAAGGTTGAGTGCTTAGAGAGTAAAACATCAGTCGGCCGGTCGGTGGCCAATGTAGACAATCACCAAAGTATGGCGATTACTATTGATTACGGTCAGGGTGACGCAACCTTGTATTATTCCAACGGCGCTTGGCCCAAAACCACTGAATATCAGCACATATCAAATAACAACGGCAATAAAGAATGTATTTATATTGCAGATATGGGTAGTGAGGCAAAATACTGGGGTTACATCTTGGTGGTCGGTCAGACCGAAGGTGCTAGCATTGCGGTAGACTTTGACACCGATGGTTGTCGTGGGTCTGAGTAATATCATTAATCTTTAGAACAAAATGGCTGCTAAGCGGGTGGTATTTTCATCAGCTTGGCAGCTCAAAACACCCACCTTCGCAGAACAACTATCATCATTCACACCATAAAAAGCTTCCTTGCTTTTTCTCTAGCGGCCAACAATCAAATTGTTACCGTGCAACAATACGATTGAGCGGCCCTGTGCGTTTGACCAATTTATAATTTGAATTCAAACCAAACCAACCCCAAGAATGAAAGGCATAATATCTGGCTTCATATTGGCCCAACTCTGCTTGCGTAATGGTATTGAGTAGATTATCGCCAGGCTTAACATGTAGCCAGTTGCCGTTAGCCACATCTGCTTGGTTGTCTTGCGGTGATTTGAACAAACCAATCCAGTCTCTTGAACTTGGATTGCCATTGATGTTACAGCCAATCTCGAACTTGCCGTCATCTCCCACGCCCATAAAGAGTTCATTAACGACAAATTCTAAACCGTCTTTGAAAAAGGCTTCTGTGGCGTTATTCGCCGCTGTAACCAGTGCAGCTTTACGCCCAGGCGACATATCGAACTCCAATGTGCCAATATTACCCACCGGTAATCGACAGACTGAATCTTCTTGAGTGGCCAGCACAAAATTGTCATTACCAGTCATCATCGTTAACAGAACATCACCAAACAGTGAAATCATATTGGTTGGCGGTGCGTTTTCGTGCAACCATTGACCTGCGCTTTCTAAAGTCGCCATGATACCGACGCTTTGCGGCGCTTCACCTGCGCCCGGCACTTCAAGACTCGAATCGAGCATAAAACCAACAGTAGGGGCTTGTGCATTAAATTGCGCAAACTCTGCCTCGTCAATATCAGGATCAGCCGCCATAACCGCTCTCACGCTAAGACCGGCAGAAGTGGTTAAGCGCAGTGCAAAATTCGATAAGGCACCACCATCAATAATACGATGGTCAGTCAGCACGCTTTCATGTGTGCCTTCTGAGTATGTTCCCCAAGTGCTTAGCCAAGTGACCGGCGGCCAAACAAAAGGAATACTCATCGACATACGAACCGCCCAAATAAGCGGTAAGTCTGGTGCGGTTCTATGATTCAGTACCAATAGCTTATTGCCAGTGATATCAGTGACACATAAGGATAAGTCAACTTTGGTCTTTTTATACAAGGCCCCCAAGGTCGCGCCACCAAAAGTCGGATCTTTTTCATTGAGTTTTCGTTCCAGCCAGTCGATAAATTTGGCGGCAGAAAAAAGTCCACCTAACTCGAACAATGAATAGAATTGTCCAGCATGGTTCTTTAACGTTTCGTAGCCCAGTTTATCAAGAATCGCCTTGATGATGGCGAGACTGGCGTTGTCTAAAGTCTCATCCTGCAACCATTTTACAACATCAGCGCCATTAAAGATTTTATTGTCGATTAGGCTGCCCATCTTTTTGAACGCGTTCACCAGCAGGGAATTATTCAATTCGACGCCATCGATTTCATGAATTGAGGGTGGTGTCATAAAGCTTTCAAATACTGGGCGACCATCTTCCATGGTTTCATTTAATGCTTCGGCCATATCATTGGCATTGTAACCAGCGGCCATCAACGCGGCATTGATGGCGCCAGCCGAAGTCCCAACCAATCGACGGAAGGTATGGTTGCGCTGTTCAAATACTGCCATCGCACCAACAAAGGCCATACCTTTGGCACCGCCACCTTGAAAAACTAGATCGTATTGCATGTTTTTTTCCTCATAACTATTGTTTGTATTTACTGACAACCAGCATAACGAATAAAACCGTAAAACCGCATTTCAGCCTATTTCAGCCCATTTCATCAGACGGTGTATCCGTTTTAATATTCGACGCTGGCACCACGGTTAATTGCTACATTGGCGCAGTTCAGTCGAATTTGACCTACGCGACGTTCGATTAATGGTTCTGTGGACATTATTTTGGAGAATTGCTGTTTGGCGCGATGCATTTGCACGTTTAATACGGATGCTTCTATGCCAATCATTTTGATTAGTTGCTCTGCATCGAGCCAACCACAACTGGTGTGGTCGAAACCGGATTGTTGATCTTGTCGATACTGCCGGGCAAGTAGTAACAGTGGATAATGATGGACACGCTCGCCAAGTTCGACGGTTTGGCCATGGTGTTTAATCGATAAACGCACATGCTCTTCATCACAACTGATTTGAAAATGCAAAACGGTAGGCTCTGCAAACGATGGCTCTTGGTGCAGTTCGAATTGCCACACCTGGTTGTCGAGCGCCAAAATCATGCCTGCATGTAGTTCGAAACAGTGTTCGCCATATTGGCAATGCCAGGTTTGATTGGCATCTTGAAAAAACTGGCACTGTATTTGATTGGACTGGGCTAAAACAAAGTGGTTTTTAAGTAATATGCTGGTATTGCCATTAGAAATAAGTTTGAGTATGGCAGTGGGGTTTGGTTGGTGAATGTGAGTGATATTACTCATGTTTATGGGGTTAAAACACGGTTGGGTTAATGCTGTGGTCACTAATTGATTTGCAAATGGCAT
>JBLGCB010000435.1:0-5733 GCA_047617105.1 Phenylobacterium sp.
GCCAATTTTATTCCATCAGGCATCTATGACGCAGCGTTAAAATTGCAAAACAAGCCAACTTATGAGTTTACACAGCTACTTTCTACAGGTGATCCCTTTAAGGGATTTGATCGTAAAGAATATATGCCATCAGTCATAAGCAGAATGCAAATAGCAAAAGCAGTTTTGTTTACTACTCAAAAACTTGATTGGGTTGCAAAACAGAAAAAACATATAGGTAATGAAAGCAATAAAAATTACTTCATCAACTATAGTACGCTGACCGCAACTGCACATGAGGCTATAAGCAGTATTAATGCTACCCCAATAAATAAAAACAGAAACACAGGAATTCCGAATTTCACCCCAATTAAAAATGGAATTGATATTTTACAATGAATTATGGGAATTAGGGTCAATCATCTAGAATACCCGCCGTAGATGGGTTGGTCCGACAACTAGGAAACCCATCAAAACCAAGGGATTCGGCAACCTAAATTATTTTTATCTTCACATTACTCAACTGCGGCACAATATAAAATCCACTCGGCACCTGTAATGCAGGAATTTTTTCAATCGAATTGTGATGTTTACTCAATATCACAGAAATATAAAGCTTCAAGAATGCTTGCAAGTATCTAGAATCGTTGTTAAATCTTCCACTGGCTGGCAACAAAAGTGACTGTCCCACAGCGCTATCCCCTTCACGTTCAACCGTTCAACCGCGATTTGGCCCCGTTGATACACTGGGCTATTTTAATGCGCTGACTTTGTTGTTAATTTTTATTGCAAGCTACACACCTGTAGTGAAACGATAAAAATATAACAGGAAAACACCATGAACCCCCGATTAAAACCAGAAGTCGTACCAATTGGCGGCTATAACCTTGAGTACCGACAAAGCCCAAGTACATCAGAGGGTTATATTTATAGTCACTCAAGTGGCGATGCCGCAGCCTTTCAATCAACCTTCGACGACCTACCTGCCACGAATTTTTTTAGCGACAAGGACTCGCGAAGTAAATTTACCAAACAAAGCGCATTCGGCCAATTTCTCTTTATCAATAAATAAGGTAATACTATGACGACTCAAACATTAGTACCTGGATTAGCAAACCCCGCAGCCAATGGTTTTAATATGAAAGACGGTGATTTTTTAGGGGCCGCTATATTTGAGCTAAGTTATGATCAGCAAAACACGGTAACTTATGGTGCCAGTGGCAACCAACAGCTATATGATGTACCTGATGGTTTAAATCTAAGTACCGCAGTGTCTACAAACTCTCAATCAACAGCCCAGCTTCTTGCAACCACAGCCGATTATGATAATACGTTTTCTGCGAGTATCAGCGGGTCTTTTTCGTCCATCAGTTTTTCTGGTTCAATGGCTTCAGAGGTGGCTTTTCATGGCTCATTATTTCAATCAATAAACACTCTGTACACAGTAAACTGGGACCTAGAGCAGGTTTATACGGTGGAAAGAGATACTGCTTCGCTGGTATTAACCGAGGCATTTGTTCAGGCTATTGTCGATTTGAGCACAACGACGCCTGATAGTGATGATTTCAAGGACTTTTTTAACCTGTATGGTACTCACTATTTGGTCAAAGGTGGATTCGGCGGTTATATGACCATGGAAACATCTATTGAAGACAGTTTGTATGAAACCAATACCGAAGAATATATTTCAAGCCAGGTCGAAGCGGCATATAGTGGAGTGACCGGTTCAGGAAATATGTCGGCCAGTGTAGCGGTAAGTAGCTCAGAATTTTTTTCTGAGAATCAAGATTTAACATCAATTTATATCGCGACTAACGGCGGCCAACGACAAGATACAATAAACGAGTATTTCGAGACTATTTTTGATTTGCCTATTCTTTTAATCACCAATCCCTCCAGACCATTCGACTGCACGCCTATTAGCGAGTTGGTAATACTAGCAGGGGGTAGCGAAACATTGCAAAGTCAATTGGAAAACGAAATTGGTCTGTACATTGATTCAGCGGTCATTAAAGATGGTGTATTATTATCACCACAACCGAGAAATAGTGGCCAAGCGTATAAGGCGGGGCAAGATGGTTTTCTGCTGACTGTACTGAATGCTGACGTTCCGAGTTCTGCTGTGGGTGCTAGGGTATCTACGCTGTCTTATTCAGACAGTGATCCATCACCCTCTCAACTCGAAGGGGCGGCTGCTGTTCATTATTATCCAAAAAGCGACAGTTATGTGCCTTGGGCGAGCAGTACCGTCCCGGTTAAAGCACAAGACTATTATAGGGTTATGGAAGAGGTGACGGCGCTTACCCCACAAGTAGAATCGGTGTTTTTTGCACTTGAATTGTCTGCACTGCATTCGCCGGTGCCGGTGAGCAGCTATGGTCAGCAGACCCCTGATTATGATGGGTTTGTGTTTAGTGTTATTAACTACACCACCAATGGTGATCGCGGGTATCTTGAGATTGCTCAGCAGCTAACAAGCACAGAAGTCATTAAAACTGGCACATCGATGCATTACTATACGCCTAACGACGAGTGGGTGCTTAGAAACAGTTGCTGTATGCCAGTTAAAAAAGGTATCCCTTATACGATTAGCGCTGTTGCTACCGCTGGTGCACCGTCTTTTACCAGTTATTATTGTGCGATGGATGGGGATACGGCGTTACAAAATGCCTCTGAGCGTATAGCCAATACGGTATATCAAGCCGAAACAGATGGGTTCTTGGTCGGTTATCTCGATATGGCAGTAGATGGCGATCGCTCTCAGTTATCTGTTTATACCAACTTAGATGCCGATTTAATCAAAGAGCAGCCGCCCATAGCATTAACTTCCATGCATTATTATGAACATTCCGACAATAGAGTGCCTAAAAGTTCTGTGATGGTACCTATTGGCCTAAATGAATATTATTCTTGCGATGTTATCGATACTGCTGGCAGCGCGAATCATTATATCTACTTTGTGCCCTTGGTGAAAAGGACCAGTTAGAGTTAAAGTTACAACTGATTAAAGAAACACTACCCCAGCATTGACACACCAAAGTGTTAATTTTGGGGTTTCACCCTAAAACACTGACAATAGAAACCTGCCTTTGCAGGTTTTTTTCAGTTGCTTCATGAGCCTGTTTGCTCAGCTATCTATCAATAAAACCGTTCAAAATCCTCCACCCGACCATGACCCACTTCACGCTCAATCGGTGCTTCCATTCTCGACTGACCAAACAACAACACCGATAACAAGGTGTTAATGCCCCAAAAGCCGCAAAAACCTAACAGAACATGGTCTAATATCGACTCGGCAGCCATCATCAAATAACCAGAATAACCAATGGTCAGCACTGAAAACAACAATATTAGCCACCGTTGTTTGGCCACCACTATCATCGGCACCAGCGCTTCACTGGCTTTTCCCGTCGGTGTCCAACCTTGTTTTTGGCCGCTAAAAAAGCGGATCAGGCCAATAAAACAGACCCAGTTAATAAATGAATCTAGGACAAAAAAGGACAGGTAACATTTTTTCAGCTTTTCACTCAGTTTCATCCCACCCAGTGACAATTTCAACGCACTCACCACCACCAACATCAACCGAGGCAAGATGCTTAAACCCGCCAACATCATAAAAATTGGCGACTGAAACAACAAACCACACACCAGGTAAAAAGGCACCAAACCGTAGTTTAAAAAAGTCACCATATGCTGAAACCAGCTGTACAACACCACTTGTTTAAACTGAGTGTCTTTCACCGTTGTGGCGAAATATTTGGCAAACACTTGAAAACTGCCCACTGTCCAACGCAACCACATCGCCTCGGTTTCGCGTATCGACATCGGCACCCATTCACCCGAAGGTATCCAGGCAGTTTTGCCATGATAACCGTTTTGCACTGCCCGCAAAGACATCGAAAAATCTTCAGATACCACCACTTCACCATTGTGATGTTCTAAACAATCACCCAGAGATTTCACCGCGCTGGTCCGCCACACCGCATTATGACCATAAAATAATGCATGACCACCATGGGTACTCAAACCGAGGAATAATCTTTGGGTATAACTTCTGATCCCCTGAATCAATGCCAACGACGACGATGACAGGCTATTGGTTGGCACCGTGTGCAGTTGGATGAAACCCAGTTTTAGATCATAAGCAAATGACGGCATTAGCCGTAACAGGGTATCCGCTTGCAAGGTTGAATCGATATCCAAATACATAATGTATTCGGCGCTGACGGCGGCCAATGCCAAGTCCAGGTTTCTTGGTTTAAAACCTTCGCGGCCGTCACGGTGAATAAAACACACCTTAGTGCCGGGAATGGCGTTTTCGCCGCCGGGGCTAAAAGATTCAACATAATCGTGCCATTGCTGATATTCGGCAAAATCACTGTCGCTATTATCCACCACCACAATCTCTTTTTCGTTGTCACCATAAGACAAGGCCATGGCAGAATCGAAGGTCATTTTTGCCACTAAAAAAGGTTCATTGCACGAAGGGATCAGCACCGCCACACTCGGCAACGGGGTATTGGCATCTACCGCTTCAGGCAATAATGCTTGATGGTTGAAGCGATAAAAACACCAGATCAGATTCATTTCGTTCATCAGATTAAACGCCAAGGGTGATAACAACACCGCTAACAGCGTCATGCCCGGGGTAAAATCAACCGTCCACGCAACCCCGATGACCAACAACACGGTGATCACCAATGCCACCAAGTAGCTGTGATAGCTGACAAAACGATATTTCTTTAACAGTGCTCGACACTCCTTGGCATCAATATAAATGCCTTCGGTTTGCAAAATGAGGTCAGATATGTGTTTTGCGCCAATATAAGGTGACTCTTTCAGCACTTTTTCAATAAAGTACAACTTGGTTGCCTGGTCTATTTTTGGCAATGGGTTTTGTTCTCGGTGACGCTTATCGCCAGCGTTATTGGCGGCATTAATTGGGTTTTCTACAGTTTGCATATTTTTATCTACTATTAATCGTTGATGAGTAAACCAAATCCGCATGATGCAGCGCAACTGCGGATCATTCTCTACGCCTTATAACTAGGGATTACTCATTCTTCACCTCGATGATCCTCTGGTCGTCGACGATGCGAATGATCTGCTGCATCCATGAATCCATCAGCCGCTCAACGGTTTTTGGCGCAAATACATTGTCGCGAAAGAAAAACTCAATACGGTAACAACCCGCCACTTCACTAATAGTGATATACGAGGCATGGATGATGTCAGTCACCCCTGGCGCATCTTTGCGGCCTGGGCTTTCTGGTGCAATAGACAGCAAATGCCACGGTATTGGCGATTCACCCTCGCCCGGCGTCGCATCACCCGCATCACCAGCATTGTCGTATAACGCGCTGGGCATAAAGTTGAGGTTAAATTCAGGTGGCGCAAAGCGGCCAAAGGCTTGTTTGGTCGCGGCATCTTCACTCATATGCTTCATGGCATTAAACGCCACGCCAAAACTGAGTATTTGGTCGAGCTGCTTTTTATGAAACAACAGTTGCGCGACGGTATCTTGCTGTTCACTGACTTCAATCACCACAGGTACGTATTCCGACAAGAAACCGATGGTTTTTGACGCATCAGCGCCATGGGCCAGATTGCCCCTGCCATTAATAAACATCTCAAAATAGACCGCGCTGCTGGCGCTTAACGAAGAAACCGCTTGGATAAATGAACCAAACACCACGTCTTTGACATTGATACCAGCGAGCTTAAAGTTGCCCGCCGCCAATCGTTGACTGGGCT
>JBLGCB010000436.1:0-5730 GCA_047617105.1 Phenylobacterium sp.
TGCTACTTATAGCTATCGATGATCTCTTGCCTTCTGAAACATTTCAGCGAATGATCGTTAATTAACCCTGCCGCCTGTAAATGTGAGTAACAAATCGTCGGGCCGACAAATTTAAAACCTCTACGCTTTAAATCTTTGCTCAAAGCCTCAGACTCTGCACTGCTTGAAGGGTAATCACTGTCTAAAACAAAGTGATTAACGATAGGTTTACCACCGACAAAAGACCATAGGTATTGATTAAAAGAGCCAAACTCCCGCTGAATGTCCAGAAACTGCTGTGCATTACTCACCGCGGCATGAATCTTCAACTTATTGCGGATAATACCCGGATTATTCAATAACTCAGCAATTTTGGCCTGATCAAACTTTGCCACTGCCGCTACATCAAAGTCAGCGAAAGCTTGGCGATAATTGTCACGCCTTTTTAAAATAGAATACCAACTCAATCCCGCTTGGGCTGACTCGAGTGTCATAAATTCAAATTGCTTTTGATCATCATAGACCGGAACGCCCCACTCTTTATCATGATAATCGACATAATCAGGTTTAGATAAATCAACCCAAGGACAACGGCAGGGTTGCTGTTCGTTGATGTCTGGCTCACTGGCATCTTGTTTGCCTATATTTTCATTCATAGTTTTCATCCACAGTTTCACTCATCGTCGGTTTGATCTTTTATGATCAATATTACTTGCACACTGGTACTATATATACTAGTGTATATTCAACCACTGTTTAAAACAACAGCCAATATAAACACTAACGTAAAAATACAGCAGAGGCAGTTATGAATCAGACGTTTATTCGACAACACGCACAAAAACAACAACAACATTCTCAACAGCCAGCACGTCCATCATCAACTCGGCGGCAAAGCTTTACCGAACTAGCCGAGCTTGCTGGGCTTGCAACGCCTGCTCATTCAACGGCCAATGGTCAATTTGAGTTTAACCAATCGCCAGTCGCTTCATCACATAATCACCAGCACAACCGCTCAAACGACAGCTCAGACAGTACCTTAAACAACACTAAGCAATTTTTTGCCCATCAGGTTAAAACCAATGATGAACTTGAGGCCACTTTTGAACTGGTTAAGATATTATGCCAATTTCAACATTCAAACCGCTGGACTCTGCTGGTTGCACCAGAAAATATCCCTGATAAAGCGCTGCTAAATTGTTGTGCAGTAGATATGGACCGAGTGTTAGTAGTGCATGAAAAACAAATCACCAATGTTTTAAGCACCATTGAAAACGCCTTGTCTCACGCCACCTGCTCGGCAGTTATTGCTTGGTGTAATACCATTACCCCAACCAAATTAACCGAAATAAATCGACTGGCTGAGCAATCTCGCTGCCATTTTTATGCTTTTAACAAACATGGCGCGACGATTTAACGATGAGAATCAAATAAAACCCGAAACTTGCTATGGAATGCTGTAGGGTGGGCAATCTTTTCATGCCCACGCGTGACCTACCAGTCAACGTCAATCGGTGAAAAAGCATTTGTTCGGATAGTCGTGCACATTCGGATGTTATTTGTAACTGTTCAGCGTGCTTAGATTTCGCTTCAGAACAAGGCCTTAACTTAATGAAAAGAGTCGCACGGAAAATAGGCGCATATAGGTCATATGTAACTGTTTGAGTACGGAAATAACGCCGTTATGGGGGCGAAAGATGAGTGCGCTGAGTAGTTACTATTATTTAATGATGGATCCTTAGCAGGGGATTTGGATTTTTATCACCGCTGAGGTAATATGCTCACCTCTTTCTTTATAGTCTTAGCGTGATCACCATGACGATGTTATGCCCTTGTTGTTCTGGACAACCTTATGTCGCTTGTTGTGAACCGCTGATCAGCGCCAAACAAACGGCACCAACTCCTGAAGCATTAATGCGTTCGCGCTACAGTGCTTATACTCAGCACGCCATTGATTATATTGTTCAGACTTATGCCCACGACACCAGAGCACAATCCAGCGCAGAAGATATCGCGCAATGGGCCAAAAGTGTCACTTTTGTCAGACTCGATGTGATTGCCACAAGCAAGCTTGAATCAGAGTCTGGATTGAAGCCACAAGACAACACAGGTGCACAAGCGTTTGTTGAGTTTTCAGCTCACTATCTCCAAGACAACAAACACCATCAATTACATGAAAAATCCCGCTTTGTCGTTGAACAGCAACAGTGGCGATATATTGATGGCACATTAATACCTGAACCTGTCGCAGACATTGGCCGTAATGATTCTTGCCCCTGTATGTCTGGCAAAAAATTCAAAAAATGTCATGGCTAATAAGGAGCTAAATAAAATCGGCCCTGACCATATACCACCATTTAGGGTAACAAATCTAAAAATGCTTTTTTCCTCTGCGTTGCCTCTGTAACGACAGCCCGGTGCGCCCTCTGTGACTCTGTGGTAGTCGCAATGAACGAAGCCATTTGTTACCCAGTTTGATTTGTGCCTAAATAAGATAAACGTGCTGAATAGTGACGAAAAGTCGTCAAAATGATATTGCGAAATTTTCCATTCACTACCATACTTATGGGTAACTTAACCCCTTTTGATGAATACATATTATGCATCGAACACATGGATGTTCATCCAACATAATCTGCCTAATAATAAAGCGCGTTTTGATCTCGTTTTTATTACTGTTCCAGCTTTGTTCAAACGCCCAAAATATCAATCTTTCTGAGCTCGACATCGCTCAGTTTAAGGCATCTGATCATATCTATTATCAGGTGTTTACAGATAAAGCGCCCACCATTGAACAACTGTTATCTCAATTCGAACAACAGTTTGTGCGTCAGGCCGACAGACCATTTTCGCCGAAAATTGATGGATCGACCTATTGGTACCGTTTAGATTTCAACAATGACAGCAACAAACTTTATCCACTGATTTTGCAAATCGATAACCCGATGATTGATCAGCTCGAATTGTTTACCGTCATTAACCGCAAGGTGATAAATCGAGAGTTGCTCGGCGATCATCATCAACACACCTATTCACTGAAAAACAGTCAGCCTCATTTTAAACTCGAATTCGCCGCCGATACCGTCACTCAACTCTATTTGCGGGTAAAATCAGACGGCTCAGCTGTTATTCCAATGATGTTACATTCACAGCAATCTTTTGAATCGCAGATTTACCGCACCTTTTTAACCTGGGGCGCGTTTATCGGCATTATTTTGATGATGACTGCCTACAATACTTTATTGTATATTGGCAGTCGTGACAAAATTTACCTGTTTTATATTGGTTATATTGTCGCGATGCTGGTCCAGCTCGGTATTGTTTACGGTTTTGGTTTTCACTTATTGCCATTTGAGATCCAAAGCTGGTTCCACCAAAAAATCATTCTATTCATTTACCTGATTTCTACGCTTGCCATCCTCTTTGCGCTCTATTTTTTACGTTATAATATTGATAAATCGCAGATTTATAGGTTCAGCATCCGCTTTTGTTGGTTATTGGCCATTCTCGGATTGTCCACTTTGTTTATTGCGGAATATACCGCGTTAAAAATTAGTTATCCTTTTCAGTTATCTGTCTATGTGTTAATCGGTTGGATCACCATTCCCAAATTATTTAATGGCAATCGCTGGGCAAAGTATTATTTTATCTCTTGGCTGCCACTGTTTACCGGGGTCACCATCACCCATTTATTACTGCTTGATGTGATCCCTTATCACTACCTCAGTCAGAATGCGTTGTTATTTAGTGTGGTATTAGAAATTGCCTTTATTTCTTTTGCCTTAGCCGATCGCTTCAAAGCCAACGAACACAAAAGAATTTACCATGCCACGCATGATACCGTCACCCGTTTGCCCAATCAGATATTGTTGACTGAATCCATTAATCTGCAAATAGAGCAACAACAACACTTTACTCTGATCTTATTTGAAGCCGAACGTTTTAGTGAAATAAAACCTGCGCTGGGTCTTATCGCCGCCAATAACTTGGTGAGCGCGATTGTTGATAATGTCAGCGATTATTTTAGTGCCATGGATAATTTATATGTTTTCGAAAAAAACACCGCTGTAAAAAATAGCCCGCAAAACGATAGCAAAAACGAAGTTCGCCTCAGCCGCATCAGCGAAGACGCTTTTGGCTTGATTCTTAAAGGCGCGCATGAACAAGATGAGCTTAAGTACATCATTTTAACCATTCAAGAAGCCGTTTCTACCCCCATCAATGTCGGTGGTTATAGTGTGTCAACCAGCTGCTCGGTAGGTTCCGTCTCTTATCCACAATTTGGCACCAATGGCGATGTTGTGGTACAAAAGGCGCTTCATGCCTTGGATATTGCCAGAAAAGACGATGCTAAATTTGCTTTTTACAGCGACGCTCATAAAGCAGGCATTCAGCAACAATTGCAACTGGTGGCTGAATTACAAAAAGCCATTGATGAGGATGTTCTCGAAATCTATCACCAACCGCAAATCGATTTGGCCAGTCAAAAAGTCTGTGGTAATGAGGCGCTAGTGCGCTGGAACCACCCCACTCACGGTTTTATCTCGCCCGAGGTGTTTGTCGTCCTCGCCGAGGATACCGGGATGATCAACCAATTAACTGAATGGGTGATCACCCGCGCCCTCGAGCAACATGCTCAATTGATTGAGGCGGGGTTTTTACAAAATATCTCGATTAACCTGTCTGCCAAAGATCTCACTCAATCCGGACTCATCGCCCATATCATGACCACCATCGCCGATTTATCACTGGATCCGAGTTCAATTATTTTTGAGCTGACCGAATCCGCCACTTCTGACGATCCGGTTCATGCATTAAAAACCATTAACCAGCTTCATGAACTGAAATTAAAAATCGCCATTGATGACTTCGGTACTGGTTATTCATCATTAGAGTATCTGAGTAAATTACCGTTTCATGAACTAAAGGTCGATAAAAGCTTTGTTCTGGAAATGCTAAACAGTGACAGGGACAAGACGATCACTAAAACCACGATTGAAATGGCCAAAAACCTCGATATCTTCGTGGTGGCCGAAGGGATAGAAACCGTTGAAATCGAAAACGTGTTGAAATCTTGGCAATGTGAAATTGGTCAGGGTTATTTGTATTCAAAACCCTTAGCCTTAAATGCCTACCTTGATTGGTTAACCACAGATAACCCGTATATGTGATGAAATTGTAGATTGAAAAGGGTAAATAGCGAGCGGGTTGTTGCAATTTCAAGCAGTCAAAACGGTTTAGCACATTAATGATAAACCAAGCATTGCAATTTAAAAAAAAGCCGTTAATATACGCGGCATCGGTCGGTATGTGGCGCAGCCTGGTAGCGCACTGTCATGGGGTGTCAGGGGTCGGAAGTTCGAATCTTCTCATACCGACCAGTTAATTTTCTTGAGCACTTTACAAGTTAAATAGCTAACCGATAAAGACCCAGATTTACCTCAGTACGATTAGTAACATCGCTTGTATAAGCAAAAAGCGCCCGTAGCTCAGTTGGTTAGAGCGCCGCCTTGACATGGCGGAGGTCGGTGATTCGAGTTCACTCGGGCGCACCATCTTCTTAAACCTTTCTATTTCAATAAGTTCAACAGCTAGAAAAGCTTTCATATCTGCAATCAATCTATACGCAAATATTAGCCCATTTTCGGCTCTGATCAAATAGGTGGGGTTCAGGGTTACAAATACAATAGTCCCCCAGCGGTTCAATGCTGAACCGCTTTTCTATAATAGCTTAAAGTTTGAGGTTTTTTA
>JBLGCB010000437.1:0-5730 GCA_047617105.1 Phenylobacterium sp.
GCCATCTTTTCGGCGTGGACCAACTGTTGTTGGGTTTCGATGATTTCGCGGTTTCTTTGTTCTGCCTCGACATTTTTTTGTTCTACTAGTTGATTTCTTTGCTCTAACTGCGCCGTGCGTTCGCTGACTTTGCGTTCGAGTTGGGCATTGAGCGCATGTTCATAGCGAATTTTTCTGCGATGTGACTGTACAAAAGCCAATATCACGGCGATAAAACATAAGCCATAAAGTGTATAAGCCCACCAGCTTTTCCAGGGCGGCGGGGTGACGGTGATGTGTAATGATTTGCCTTGTTCGCTCCAGTAACCATGATGATTGCTGGCTTTAATCCGTAAAGTATAATCGCCCGCGGGTAAGTTGGTGTAAGTGGCGCGGCGGTTTTTGGCATCGGTATACAGCCAGTCGGTGTCTTGACCGACCAGTTGCCAGGCATATTGATTTTTTAATGGATTAGAAAAATGTAACGCGGCAAATTCGAACGATAGCAGATTTTGCTGGTAGCTCAGCGATAGCTGGGATAATTGGTCAATGGCTTGGGGCAGGGTAAATGGTTGACCCGTTTGACCTTTATGGCTGCGATCGGGTCTGATGGGGACGGATTGATTGGCCAGCAAAAAATCGGTTAACACCACGGTGGGCTGCTCGGTATTGTCGGTAATATGCTTGGCAAAAAAGCGATTAAAACCGTTGATGCCACCAAAAAATAGCTCGCCGTGGCGACTTTTAAACCCGCTATTGCCATTAAATTCATTACTTTGCAGACCATCGTTGTCGTCAAAATTTCTAAAACGTGCGGTGAGGGGATCAAACCTAGACAAACCCCGGTTGCTGCTGATCCACAATAACCCCTGGTTATCCTCAAGAATGTCATAAACAGTATCGTTGGCTAGGCCATCTTTTTCTCTGTAATGGCTGAAGCTACGCTTATCAGCATCGAATTTGTTTAACCCACCTTTGGTGCCCACCCACAATGTGCCTTTGCTGTCTAACAGGATACAAAACACCGCATTATTGCTTAAGCTACTATCGATTGACGGCTGGTGTTGGTATGACTCAAAATGTTGTTGCTCCTGTTGGGGGTCAAAACGGTTAAGCCCTTCATTGGTGCCAATCCACAGGGTGCCTTGTGAATCTTCGCGGATGGCATGAATGGTATTATTGCTCAGGCTGTAGGGGTCTGATTTTAGATGTTGATAATGAACAAAGGTTTGCGTCTGCGGGTCATAGCGATTGAGTCCATGAATACGCGTGCCAATCCAGAGGTGGCCTTTACTGTCTTGGAAAAGCGCGCTGATACTGTCACTGCTGAGGCTTTGGGGATTGCCCGGCTGATGTTTGAACTGGCTAAAGCGTTTTTGTTTTACGTCATAACGGTTGAGTCCGCCACCGAGAGTGCCAATCCATAAGATGCCCTTGGCGTCTTCAAACAGTTGGGTGACGTAATTGCTGCTTAAACTATGCGGGTCGTTTTCTTGATGTTTAAAGCGGGTAAAACGCCCAGTGAGTGGGTCGAAACGGTTGAGGCCATCACGGGTGGCCAGCCAGAGCCTGCCTTTATTGTCTTGGTGGATGTCGAAGATGCTATTGTGACTGAGGCTGTTGGGGTTTGACGGTTGGTGTTGATAGTGGCTGAACCGTTGTTGTTTGACATCATAGTGGTTCAATCCGTCACTGGTGCCAAGCCACAGGTTGCCTTGGTTATCTTGGTGAATCGCCCAGACATGGTTGCTGCTGAGGCTGTTAGGTTTATTCTCATCATAATAGAAGTTTTTAAATTGCCCGGTGGCTTGGTTGAACCGGCTCAATCCGCCTTTATAACTGCCAATCCATAGAGTACCTGTGCTATCTTCAAAAATTGTCCGGATGATGCCTTTGCTGATGCTGTGGGGGTCTGATTCATTATTTTTAAAGTGGGTGAAACGCTCAGTGGTGGCATCGAAGCGATTGAGTCCGCCGCTATAAGTGCCCACCCACAGAATACCTGCCGAATCCTCAAACAGAGCGCTAATAAAGTTATTTGAGATTGAATGCGGGTCTTGCGGGTCGTGGCGAAACACTTTAATGGTGTAACCGTCATAGCGGTTGAGGCCGTCTTGGGTGGCAAACCATAAAAATCCTTTGCGGTCTTGGAGAATGCTATTGACGACCGATTGTGACAGGCCATCTTTGATTGATAGGCGATCAAAATGAGTGACGACTTCACTGGCATAGGTTTTGGCAGGTAACAGCAAAATCGATAAAACAAAAAACAGACGAGTCACACGAGTCATAACAAACTAGGTTACCGTTTGATGGGGGTTTGTATTAATCATAGACGATTTTACAGGGGAAGGGGGCTTGACCCTAAGTAAACGTAGTATTACAGCTTAGCCCCACAATAACTTGATAATAGACAAGATAATCACGGTGATCAGCAATCGACGTGTCCACAGCGCGGCGTGCTGGTTACCGATGGCATATTGCGCCGCAATCCAGGCACCGAGTCCTTGTCCTGCCGCCATAATGCCGCCCAATAACCAGTTGATCTGATCATAATAAATAAATACTGCGGTGGCCGGAATGGTAAAAATTAGCACCAATACCAGTTTGATGGCATTGGCATTGACCATCGAAAAACCGCAACGTGCGACCATTGCAATCAGTAAAAACACCCCGACACCGGCCTGAATAAAACCGCCGTATAAACCGATCACAAAAAACAGCGCAAAGTTACCGATACCACGATAATTGGCCATTAACTCGGTGTGTTCTTTTAGCCATTTCTCGGGTTTGAGGACGATCACCCCCAACATGCAAAACATCACCGTGGCAATGGTGTAATTCATCCATTGCTCATTTAAATCTATTGCAATAAAGGCACCGACCAACGCGCCCAAGGTGGTGGGTAAAATCAGAAACTGACCATTACCCCAGGGCAGCTTGCCTGATTGACGAAATTTAAATACCCCGACCATGCTTTGAAATAAAATACCGACCCGATTGGTGGCATTGGCCTCATTGGCGGGTAAACCGAGAAAAATCAGAATAGGCAGGGTGATCAGTGAGCCGCTACCAGCCAAGGTATTTATAAACCCGGCGATGGTGCCGCCAAGCATGGCCAGAAGGTAAATCAGCCAGGGGAATTGGGTCAGTAAATCCATGAGTGCCTACGATGTTGGTATTGGCTTGATATAAGCTCTTTGGGGCGGGTAGTGTAACATTGATTACTTGGAAAATAATAATGACAAAAGTGAAATATCATTATATTGCTCACTTAAGTTTCGTTTTAAAGTATACTCGCATCAACATTCTATGGGTATGACATTATTGCACTCACTGACACACTCAATATCGGAGCATCAATGAAGAATTACATACCAATTTTAATCATTATATTTACCTTAGTTATCAGTGGTTGTACGACACGTATTGCTGGCAGAGGTTTAACGCCGGTAGCTGATCAGCCTCATCAACATACCATAAAGGTGTACACTGGAGGTTTTGCTTTTACGGCTAAAGCCCGTGAAAGAGCGCTAGAACAAGTTGAATCCTTCTTAAAGGATAACCCTCAATACAGCAGCTATAAAGAGATATACAACAGCTGGAGACTGATCCCATCGGGCGCAACATTTATTTATGAGTTTAAATAGCATTTCCTACACTCAGCTATCGCCTTATGGCTGGCATTGGCTGCACACTGGGCAAAAAATGTTAAAGGGGCCAAACACGCTTCACCAAAAGTGGTGATGGCATCATCAATGACTTTTTCTAGTCGCGGCCCTTGGCGACCAATGGCATCCATGACTTTGTTGTACTGTTGATATAACGGCAGGTATTCACCGTCAGGCAAAAGAAATTCCAACCAATGCTCGGTCAGTTGCATACCCAACGGCATACCGCTGGCACCGGAAATTCCAGCACCAAACCAGAAGATTAACTTTTGTGTGGTGGGTTTTGTGACGGGGTTTGTCATTTGGCCCCATGCTTTGCGGCCACTGCTAGTAACTGATCTTTAAAATCAATAATCCTGGCGCTGATATTGGATACTGCATTATCTTCGACCAACTCAGACAATGGGATTTCAAGACCACACATATACCCTCGTGCCGACTCTTGTTTTTCAGCATGAAACTCACCACCCCATTGTGGGTCATCACACTCATAATAAAAATCCGAATACCAATCCACTCTTCTGTTTTTATAAGGTGTAAATAAACCCACTCTCAATACACTTTGCGCTTCATTCACACCTAGCGGTAATTTAAGTGCATCGGGTTGCTGTTGATGACCTTTGGGGGGCCTCAAAATCAATACCAGTATCAGACACCACCAGAAAATCCATAATATACTGCCCCACCTTAATTTTGTCTGTGAGTGTATCTTGACAAAACAAATAACGAGTCGTCATGGCTGGCAATAAATTCCATTGGGATTGCTCAAAAATATTTTTTCTGGTACTACCGGGCCGATTAAATAGTTCTGGCTTCCACTCAAGATAGGTCATCTCCAACTCATCGGCTATTGCTTGCAGCGTCGGTAATAATCTTTGATAGTAGGCGGCTAATAGTCGGTGGGCTGTACGAATTTGCAAAAACAAATCATCATTGGCTAGGGTCTTTGTGCTGTTTGTATTCATTACTTTACTCATAAGTAGTTTTCGGCCAATGATTGATGACGTTTAAATCTAGCGGCGCAAAAGGATTGTTTTTTAATTGGGCTGTAAGGTGGTGGTGAGCTGTGGTTGATAAAAAACCATCTTCTGGTTTGTTTAACTTAATATGTTCAAGTGATATTGGCTTAAAAGGGTATTTTTCAAGTAATGGTGACCATTCAAACGCCATGGTTTTAAGGCCGTACAAATGCAGGGCTGCGATCATGTCGGTTAATATCCGACGATCTTGACCCGTTACCCACTCAAATTCATCACGGTGTAATTTGACGATAGAATCAGTGACTGGCTGCCACTTTATCGCAGCAACTTTAACCAGTTGAGTTCCTTGATTTTTTTTTAATTCAGTAGCCCATTTATTGGCATCTGAACTTTCAATACGACCGATGGCCAAAAAGTATAATGGCTGTTCAGTATCTTCTTCTGATTGAATTAACGCCTCTATCTCTTTATCCCACTGGGTAAAATATTGATTGCCGCCCTCAGGGGGTTTGACTTCAATAATGAGATTAAAACGTTTAAAACGTAGTACGATATCCGGCTCAACTTCACAATGTTCACCACGGCGGCTCAACTGAAAGCGGGGCCAAAATTCAATGGTGTCAAACTCAGCAAAATCATGTTTTGGCTGGACAGTGTCAAAGCCAAACCATTGGCATAATAAGTGCTTTTGCACCTCGGGTGATAAATAGGAAAAACGACTAAAAACGGCCGCTGTCATCAAATCTTCTCGGGTTTTAAATAAATGACGCCAACTCACAGACGCTTCGCCGTCATGCTCTATCCGTCCAGCCTTACCTTGTAAAATCGCTTGCAACATTGTACTTGTACTTATACTTTCAGTATTGTTTGCTTGATATTATGAATACAAAACAATTAAAGTAAAGCTAAATTTGGTTTTGGGGTAATCGGAATGTAAAGTGCTTGTATGTTTTTTTGTATTGAAATATCCACCGCAGTGTCGTGAACACCATATTAACTAAGTGTCATACGATTTTAAGTTGATTATGGAAATAAGTAACGTGACCTCCTTGACGCTCAATAGTTATGTTTATAGTTTATTGCGCCAATATAACCAGAGG
>JBLGCB010000438.1:0-5726 GCA_047617105.1 Phenylobacterium sp.
CGCAGCGAAACCCATCATTGGTGTCAGAAATAGCCGTAAAATCGCCATTGATTGCCAAATTCTGATGGGTTTCGCCTTAGGCTCTACCCATCCTACGGTCAAAATGGACTTTTTCAACAGGCTGGCGCAGTGCGCACCCTACCCCATTCAGCGCCAGCTATAAGAATAACTTAATTTACTCGACTTCATCAGCGCCACAGGCCGAACATGTTGCAGATAAACTTCGGTTAAAGCCGGGATCAGCACGGTGATCGTCTTTCCTTTACTGGCAGTCATATTGAGCATTTTCAACTCCAAGGTTAATGATTTCGCCTCGTTATAACCATTGGCACCGTACAACAGTATTTTGTCATCACGGTCTTGTTTACGAATGATCATCTTATTGTTTTTGCTCACTTTAACCGCATGATTCTTATAATCATTGTCGTTAATCGCCTCACCAACCACCGCCGTTTTTAATGAATAACCATACTCGGCCTGTTTTGCGCTCGACCCCGGACGCAGGATCACCAAAAACTTTTCACTCAACGGTGGGATAATATCGGTTATGGGCGAGCGCTTGCTAGATTTATAACCCGTCAAATTAAGCTTCAACTCTATCGCCATGCCAGAGGTCTTGCCATTGGTGGCAAACAGCGCAATCGCATCATCCACTTGCTTGGTGGTGATCTCAAATTTGCCCGCCTGACGTTGTTGGCTTGTCAGCCGGGTCGGCAAGGGACTAAAATCATCGTTACTTAAGCCCGACCCTAGCAACACTGGATACGTTGGTCGACTCGGGTCAGTCGCATAATAAAACTGCCCTTCTTTGAGCGAAGATAACCGTCGATTATCGTGGTTTAAAAAACTGATCGGCAAATTGCTTGAACGCCCATTCGGGGTATATTTAAACACTTCAAAATGCAGATGTGGCCCTGACGACTGCCCGGTATTACCACTTAAGCCAATTTTTTGACCGGCCTTTACCTGCTGACCTTGTTTCACCAAAGCACCGTTTTTTTGCAAATGCACATAAGTGGCAAAGGTGCCATCACGATGATAAATCATAATGCGATTACCATGCTTGGCATATTTTGCGCTAGGGCCACCGATATTAGAATCTTGCTTCACTTGGGCCACGATACCATCTCTGGCTGCCACCACCACGGTGCCCATATCCATATTAAAATCCAGTGCATAGGGGTTGGGTTTAACATGGGTCGCCGAGCCAAAATAGCCCTGCCCCAGTTTATGTTTGGTGCCGTGCTCAAAAGGTAACTGATAAAGGTGATTATCTGCGTGTTTGGTTTTATTCGGATCGAGACCCGGGATAATCCGGGTGGAGACTTCAAAATGGACCCCACTGCGACGCCCGGTTTTAATCACCGGTTGCAAACTAAACAACTGGGCTTTTTGGCTTTGCGGTTTAAGGTTAAAAGTAAACGGCGCGGTCTGTGAGGGTTTGAGGTTTTTCACTTTAGTCAAACTGACATCGACCCAATGGGGGATAATATCTTGGTTGTCGGCAAAAAACACAATATGACCGTTATCGGCTTCTTCCCAATAGACATTGGATAACGCCGTTTTTGCCGCACCGACAGACGGGTAAAACAAACTGGCCAGCAGACAGGTTATCCATGTTTTTAGCTTCATTGTTTGATTTTGAATCCTAGATTAATCAATAAGTATCAATTCAACCAGTCAGGTATCAATAAATCAACACTTGATTTGCTGGTAATGAAGAAAAAGCTCAGAATTGGCTGAAGAAAACGTTATCAAATTACGCCCCGCCATACTCCGAAGGCGCACAAGCATATTGCGCACTAAAACAACGAGTAAAATAAGAATGGGTCGAAAAACCCACTTCTAACGCCACCGTGCTACTGTTCATGCCTTCGTTTAATAACCCACAGGCTTTTTCTAAGCGAAAACGGCGTAAATATTCGGTTGGATTAATGCCCAAAGTTCCTTTGAGTTTTCTGAATAGTTGCCGTTCACTCATCGCCGCCTGCGAGGCAATTTGTGGAATGGTGGTCTCTTGGCTGGGATACAAATGATGAATAACATCATTAAGCTTATCTAAGAATACCGTTTGCGCCTCAAGCTTTAATGTCTCTGCGGTCGGTTTTGCTTTTTCTGCTACTTTTAATATTATCTGCTCCGAGGTTTGCGGCATTGCAAACACACTTTGATTAAAGCGATGGCGCAAAATATCACGAATGGCCAGCAAGTTATCAATGCGAACATGCAACTCTTGTGGGTCGAAGGGTTTGGTTAAATACTCATCGGCTTTTTCATACCAACCCTGAAGTCGGCTTTGGCGGTCATCTTTGGCGGTTAGCAATATCACCGGGATATGACTGGTGCGGTCGTCAGACTTAACCGCCTTGGTCAATTCAAGCCCGTTCATTTGCGGCATCATCACATCACTGATAATAATGTCTGGCACTTCTGCAATCGCTCGTTGCAACCCTGCCCGGCCATCAGGCTCTAGCAAACAACGATATCGACCCGACAAGCTTTGCACGATGTACTGACGCATATCTGAATTATCTTCAACAATCAGCAAGGTCGGACGGTTGTCAACCAAGCCATCGACCAAACTGCCTTCATCGTCGTTGATACCATGCAGCTCTGACGGCAATTGCTCACTGAAACCTTCAATTTCAACGTCGATCAACGCTTGTTTTCCCTCGACAGGGCTGCTAGCAGAATCAGTCATTGGCGGCTTGTCGATAACAGGCAATATCACCGTCATGGTGGTGCCCACCTGCTCTTCACTGGTTAAAATAATCTCTCCTTGATGGGCTTCAACCAAGGCTTTGACCAGCGCCAAACCAATGCCTGCCCCGGTCACATGTTCACTTTGTTGATCTAATACCCGATGAAACCGTTCAAATACCAGCGACTGTTGCTCTGGCGCAATGCCAATGCCAATGCCATTATCTGACACGGCAATTTTCACTTTACGATTAACCACCTCAGCACCAATCAATACTTTACCGCCCTGTGGGGTATATTTAAGCGCATTGGAAATTAAATTCAGCAGTATTTTTTCTAACGCATCTGGCGTAAACGCCAGATAAATCGCCTCGGGGCAATCGATGGTTAGGGTAATTTGTTTTTGCTCAATCAAGGTCTGAAACGATTGTGCCATCTGGCTGATTAAAGGCTGCAAAGCGACAGTGATGGTATAAGAATTGGCATGAGAGGTTTGTTGCACCCGAAACTTTTCCATGTGCAGCAACTGGTCCACCATTCTTAACAAGCGATAGCCGTTACGTTTCACCACAGTGAGTTTTTGCCGGGTGATATCACTGAGTTCAGTGCCCAGCAACTGCATCACCGGGCCCAGCACTAGGGTTAACGGGGTTCTGAACTCATGCGACATATTGGCAAATTCATCATGTTTTTTCGACAACAACACTTCAACCCGTTGTTTCTCTTGGCCAATTCTGCGGTGCGTTGGGCCACTGATTGCTGCAACTCTTTGGCCCTTGCGGTCAGTACGGCGGTGCGAACCTTTATCGTCAGCAATAAACCACCCAACAATATCAAAACATAAGCCGTATAGGCCCACCCGGTCGCCCAAGGTGCCGCCTTAATGGTGAGAGCAACTGCTACCCCGCCATCACTCCACACCCCGTCTTTATTGGCCGCTTTAACCTTAAAGGTATAACTGCCCGCATCTAAATTGGTATAACTGGCCCGTCGATTATCGGCATTGGTGCTATTCCAGTTTTGGTCAAATCCGTCCATCTTGTAGGCGTATTGATTGCGACTCGGATCGGCAAAATCCAGTGCGGCAAAATCAAAGCCAAATACGTAATCACGATGGCTCAAGGTCAGGGTTTTGGTCAATGAAGCAGGTTGGCTCAGGGTAAAACCCTGATATTCTTTACCCGGTTGCAACAGCTGATTAAAATATGAGAACCCGGTTAATGCCACTTTGGGCGGCTTGGCGTTAATCTTAATATCTTGCGGATAAAAGCGGTTAAAACCTTTTCTGCCACCAAAAATCAAGTGACCATCAGCGCTACGAAAAGCCGAACGCTCAAAAAAAACATTACTTTGCAAGCCATCAGACCTTTTAAACACATGGGTTGCCCCCGTGTCTGGATGAAAACGCAACAAACCGGCAGAACTGCTGATCCACAGATGACCAACCTCATCGGCTAAAATGGCACCTATTTCAGTAGTTGCAGGCAAATCTGCTGCCACGCTTATCGGTTGAACCTGTTCGGTCTTAATATTGAATTTGAACAGTTCGACCGACTGCGAACCCATCCACAGCTGATGGTTGTTTTCTATGCGCTTATCAAAGTGAAGTGCCCGCACTGGTTGGGCAAAACGTGGCTGATCATTTAACCACGGATAAACCATGGTATCGCTATCTGTATCCAGCCAGGCCAATCCCCGATGGGTACCCAGCCATAACCGCCCTGTGGCATCGGTGGCAAAAACATGAATGTAGCTTCTACCGGGAGATTGGTCGGCCTCAGCAACCTCTTCAAAGCTTTCATCTTTTTCTAAGTATAACTGCCCAAATGAAGCCACCACCAAACGGCCTTTGTTGTCCTCGGTAATAAAAGTGATGGCCCTGCTAGATAACTGACCGCTCACCTTAACCAAAGCATCTTTAACTGGGTCATAACGTAACAACCCTCGCCCTGTGCCGACCCAGAGTTGTTGCTGGCGATCTCTATAAATACTTTTTACCTCAGGCGCTGGCTCACCAGCCACCTGCGGTGGATTAAATTGCTGACAAGTGCCTGTTTGGATATTTGCTTTGACCAGACCCGCCTGGGAACCTATCCATAAGGTGTCGCCATCTTCCTCTAAAAGACTGAAAATAGCCTGACTTGGCAGACAACTGACACTGTTAAAACTGTCATCAAAAAAGCCAAAATCTAGCGTATTATAAGCCAGTCGACTGACACCGGCATTATAGGTGCCGGTCCATAAAACCCCGGCATTATCGACATAAAGTGAGGTGAGCGCATTGTCGGCAAGGGTAAATGGGTTGCTTTTATCATAGCGATAGTTAGTGATACTTCTTTGTTTAGTGCCCTGATGACTTGGTGAAATTTGATATAAACCATGGGTGAGAGACGCCAGCCAGATAGCACCATCACTGGTGCGGACCATGCCCGATATCCAGTAAGGTGATTTAAGCTGTGATTGATAATCAATAAACTCACCAGTGTCTGGGTTATATTCAAATACGCCTTGATACGTCGCTATCCAGATATGGCCATTATCATCTTCAAGTAACGCACTCACCAAAGGCAAAGGCTTAGGTACTGAAGGAACAGCCAAAGTCTGAAATTGATTGGTTGTTTTATCGTATCGCGCCAGACCTTTCATAGTGCCTACCCACAATTGCCCGGATGACGTTTTAAGCAATACATTCACTACCGCGTTGGGCAGGCTATTGCTATCTTGCGGATTGTGTTTAAAACGCTTGCGTACCTGGCCCGTAGTAGTATCGAATAAATCCAGCCCTTTGGTGGTGCCAACCCATAAAGTACCATCGCCATTGTCTAGCAGAGCCAGAATATAATTATCACTGAGACTGTTGGCGTTTTGCGGGTCATGTTTAAAAGCGGTGAAGTTTTGTTGTTTGGCATTATATCGATTTAAGCCGCCCTTTTGGGTGGCCACCCATAAAGTGCCCTGATTATCGACATACAATAACTGCACCATATCATCAGTCAACGAATTGGCCACCGTATCGCTGGCAAAGA
>JBLGCB010000439.1:0-5685 GCA_047617105.1 Phenylobacterium sp.
GGTTAAATGGTTAATTTAAACCCGAAAGCCCTGATTTGGGTTATAGTTCTCGTTATTTTCCTATAAACAGTAACTATTGATCTTTTATTCAGCCCCCACACAAAAAACATTTGCCATCTCCCTTCAATTAGGCTAAATTTAATACAGATTGTTTAATACAATGTATAAAACAAATGACGCAAACTCAGATCTTATTTCAATCAAAGCCTCAACCGCAATCAGGATGAAGACAATGAAAGATGAAAACAAGCTGATGGATAGCACACACACTGTTTCTTACACCCGCTATAAAGCCAATAGTGCGTTAAAAATCGCTGAGGTGGCAGGGCAATATGCGGCTAATGTTGGCAATGGTGCTGGCAACCGTAAAGTGGCGGCCATTGTCGATTCGCTTGAGTTGATGGATGATACTGAGTTGACGCTATTGACAGGTAAAATTGAAGCGGTATTACAACACAGCCATAATCAAAAATATGAAACGTTTGTGCGTAATGTTCAGGCACTTAAGGTGGGCGATGATTTTACCGCCATTGATATGACTGAAATTTATGCTCAACGTATTGATGAATTTAATCGCGATTATAAGATACTTTCTCAGGCTGAAATTGCCGCTTATTTGCCGCAATCTAAAGACTCATCGGTGAGTCGGGTGGCCAATACACTGGTCGAAGCACGTAAGATGGTTCGCGTGACCATGAGTGGCCGGGGACGTAAATACGGTTACCCCGAATTTCAGTTTGTCAGTAAAGGACAAGGTATTAAACCGATTGTCAGCGAAGTGTTATCGATATTGAGCGCCGATTTTGCTGATTGGGATCTGGTGTTCTGGTTTGACGCTTACCACGAGGCTTTAGCGGCAACGGTACTGGATAAACTTGACGATGAATCTGCCTTTGAAGCCATCAGACAACTGGCTCGTAATGAAATGGCACTTGGTGAGTGATCATGACATCAAACCTAATACCTGGGGTTGCTGTGAACCTAGCGAACCATATCGTACTACCGACGGATTTACCCGGTGCTTTGCCTGAAACTCTGCCTATCGTTGAATATGCCATGGGGCATGTTTTTCATCGTGTGTTTACCGAGTCTTTAGATGAGGAGGGCATCCGCCAATATGAAGCCAATGAGTTTAACGATTATAGTCGATTGTTTTTATCCGGGGGATTATTACAACGAAAGCTGACGGTAGGGCACAGTGGCGAGTGTGCTTATCAGAGGATGCAAGTGCATCGCTTTTCACCCATTATTGCTGATCCTGCTACCTATAGTGAGCGCATTGTGCCTGCGATATATGCAGGCACCAGTTTTAACGCCGCATTGTCAGAAACGATTTTTCGTCAGCACGACCGGGTTAAACCCAAGCCAATAAATCGCCATCATTTAATCAACCGCTACGGTGTGCAACTGATCACCAATCAAAAGATAAAACTGTGTGTATTAACAGAACCTTACTTGTCAGAAGGTAGCGAGGCTGTTTTTCCTTTTTCTGAGCATGAGGTGATCCAATGTGCGGCCACCGCTGAGGGTTATCGGCGTTGTCATGAAATTGCCTCAGCCATTTATCATCATCCGGATAAAGTGGATGGTTTGTTTTGGCAAAGCCGCCATATGGACAATACTTTTAATTTAGTGCTCTGGTCTCGGGGCCGTAAATATAGTGTGAGTCCGTTTGATTTGCTGCAATACCGTCATCAAACCACTGAGGAGCCGTTGTTTGAAGGGCCTGGGTTGCGCAAAGTTTATAACGAGGCCGCTCGTTTGCATATACCAGCAGCCCGACTTCGCACTTGGTTATAGTTAATCATCGAGATGCTCAACAAACTGCGCCATTAAGCTGTTGAGTACCGCCATCACCGCGGGTTGTTTGGTATCTAATGGCATCCAACCATCGGTGCCCATCATGGCCAGTTGGCTGATGTGTAAAGGGTTATCGCCATCATCTCGTTGCCAATGACCACTGAGTGAAAAGATCCCCTGCGAGGTATGTATTCGGGTGATGTTAAAGGTTTCTGCTGTCATTTCACTATTTCACTATTTCCCTTTACCAAGGGAATACCGTTAACTGTGGCCATTGCTGTTGCCACTTTTGTGCTTTGGCCTGATAGATGTCTTGACCGATCAGCACTTTATTCGGTCGAACTCGCATTGCTAAGGCATCAGCAAAACCGAAAGGCGCGCAAAATTCGATGTCGCCTCCACTGGCATCTAATCTCATCGCCAGACAGCCTGCGATCACCGGCCATGTGGCGATGGATTCTTCTACACTTTGGTAGGGCGTTTTTTTGATACCGAAACGTTCCTCATACCACAGGTGCACTCTGGCGATATTTTTCATATCAATGGGCAGGTCAGCGGGGAAGTTAATAATGAGCCTGATGTCTGCCAGCCGTTGCTTAAGTTTTTCAATCTGAGCATTTTCTGCCGCCCAACTTAAATCGCTGTCGTCCCAGTACAGTATATCAATATCTTTGATATGGCTGTTCGGGGCAAAACCATGGTATTGATTCCAAATGTTCTGAAAGATCAAACCCGCGCCTACCCAAGCACCGGGTAGGGTTTTGATTGCCTGTAGTATTGCCATCACAAGGTCGTTTTCTTCCATCAACTGCGCCACGACGGCCTGTTGTGATGAAAGCGAATAGTGATTCGCTTGTTGCAGCTGTGCTGTGATGTTATTGATGGCCATTGTTTGCTTCATTGTGGTTGCTTACGGCATAGCAATTTTACGCCAGTAAAGGTAGAATAGCCCGCTTTTTGAATTGTCATGATTTGGCAATACCCGCTTCGGTTTTTAACTTTTTACTTAAGAAGAGAATTTTGCTTTGATCACTACTGCTAACATCACGATGCAATTTGGCGCTAAGCCGTTGTTTGAGAATATTTCGGTTAAATTTGGTAACGGTAATCGTTATGGCCTTATCGGTGCCAATGGCTGTGGTAAGTCTACTTTTATGAAAATCCTCAGCAGCGAATTAACGCCAAGCGCGGGTCAGGTTGCCGTTGATGCTTTTGAACGCATCGGTAAATTACATCAGGACCAGTTTGCTTTTGAGCAATATAATGTGATTGATACGGTGATCATGGGCCACCAAGAAATGTGGGCCGTCAAAGCAGAGCGTGATCGCATTTATTCTTTGCCAGAGATGAGTGAAGATGAAGGGATGAAGGTTGCCGACCTTGAAACCGAATTTGCAGAAATGGATGGTTATACCGCAGAATCTCGGGCGGGAGAATTACTTATCGGCGTGGGGATCCCCGTTGAACAGCATTTTGGTTCTATGTCAGAAATTGCACCGGGTTGGAAACTGCGAGTATTGCTGGCTCAGGCATTGTTTTCTGATCCAGATATCTTACTGCTTGATGAACCGACCAATAACTTGGATATCGATACCATTCGCTGGTTAGAAACCGTGTTAAACGAACGTAAATCGACCATGATCATCATATCGCATGACCGTCATTTTCTGAACTCAGTATGTACGCATATGGCCGATTTAGATTATGGCGAGTTACGTCTGTTTCCGGGAAACTATGATGAATATATGACAGCCGCCACCCAAGCCCGTGAGCAACTGTATTCAGATAATGCCAAGAAAAAAGCCCAAATTGCTGAGTTACAGTCTTTTGTCAGTCGTTTTTCTGCCAATGCCTCTAAAGCGAAACAGGCCACCTCTCGTGCCAAGCGGATTGAAAAGATCAAGATTGAAGACGTTAAAGCATCTAGTCGGGTGAGTCCATTTATACGCTTTAATCAGGAGAAGAAACTCTTCCGTAATGCCGTTGAAGTCAAAGGACTCAGCAAAGGGTTTGACACTGGTCCTGTTTTTGCTGATATTGGTTTATTGGCAGAAGTTGGCGAGCGGATTGCGATTATTGGCCAAAATGGTGTCGGTAAAACCACTTTGTTACGCACATTATTGGGCGATCTAATTCCGGACGGCGGCAGTGTTAAATGGTCTGAAAATAGCAAGTTTGGTTATTATGCTCAGGATCATAGCAGCGACTTCGAAAGTGACATGAGCTTGTTTGACTGGATGAGCCAATGGCGTCAGCCTAACGATGATGAGCAAAGTATTCGCAGTATACTGGGGCGTTTGTTGTTTTCACAAAACGACATTGAAAAATCGGTTAAAATTATTTCAGGTGGTGAACAAGGCCGCATGTTGTTTGGTAAGTTAATGATGACTAACCCGAATGTGTTGATGATGGACGAACCAACCAACCACTTGGATATGGAATCGATTGAAGCATTAAACCTCGCGCTGGTTAACTACCCCGGTACTTTGTTTTTTGTCAGCCATGACCGCGAATTTGTGTCTTCATTGGCGACTCGGATATTAGAAGTGACGCATGATGGCATCATTGATTTTAAAGGCCGTTACGAAGAGTATTTGAAGACTAAAGAAAGCTAGCAAGGCGTATGGGTGAGTGGGAACAGAAGCGAATACTTGGAGCTTCTGTTCCCGCGAAGTGGAGGCAGGATGCCGACAGGACTTCCCCACAGGGATGTTTACCGACTTCATGAACAAATGTACCATTAACCACCAGCCAACCTTAAACAAAGCATAGAGGTTAAATTCTTCCCAAAGGTTCGCGGCGGGACGCCGTTCCTACGACCCACCAAATGACAGCGATGTCTTTTTTATTCAATCATAATTTCGAAAACTGCGTTTTACTTAGACGCATAAACGCCAGCAATTTCTTATCCTTGTTATCTTCACGTCTGAACGCACCATATAAAGGTCGGCTTAAACCGCTTTGAGTCAATGGCCGAGTGACCACCAAACCTTGTTGTTCATAATGACTGACCGCCCAGTGCGGCAGCGCAGCGACCCCCAAATTGGCAGCAACCATCTGTATTAACACATTGGCTTCAGTGACTTTTTTGTGCCGTTTTGGCGTGATATCTGCCGGGTGTAAAAAGAAGCGAAAAACATCTAATTTAGCGAGTTCAACCGGATAGGTGATCAACGTTTCGTCACTTAAATGCCAAGGGCTAATAAACGTTTTATTGGCTAGAGCATGTTGTGGCGACATCACCAGCACCATGTCGAATTGGCCAAGCTTTTGGTATTGGATGGCTTGAGAGTTGTCTATATCGGAGGTGAAGACGATATCAGCTTGTTTATGCAACAAGGTTTGCCTGGCCGAAAACACCGTTTCACTGAGAAACTCAATGCTAAAGTCCTCGTCGTCTTGTCGTTGATTGATTCGCTGCTTAAAATCGCTGATGACTGGCACTAACCACTGAAAACACGCATGGCATTCGACCGACAGTTTCAAACCATTTAAATCATTGGTGCTCAACGATTGATGTGTTTTGGCAATTAATGGCAGTACTTCCTTGGCCAGAGTAACCAACATATGGCCTTTATTACTGAAATTAATGGGCATCGACTTACGTTCAAAAGTCGAGCAACCTAATCGATTTTCTAAATCCCGAATTTGATGAGATAAAGCCGAATCGGTCATAAACAGTTCTTGTGCCGTTTTCACCATGCTATGAGTTCGCGCTAGTGAGTCGAAGGTTCTTAAGTGCTTGAGTTCGAACATTGAATTTTTTTCACCTGTGCATTGAGTTTTATTCGCTTGAGATTATTACTGACCGAGGTGATTATACCCACCTGAATGTCCAGACGTCTATACGTAAACTAAAATAAATAAGGCTTAAATGATGAAAAT
>JBLGCB010000440.1:0-5678 GCA_047617105.1 Phenylobacterium sp.
GCCGATACTTTTGCCCATTATGGTTTTTCTGGTATCTCATCTCAGGCCAATTATATTGACGATGACACTTTTGATTTTGACAGTGAGTTACCGTCTGATTCGATGAGCTATATTTTGAAGAAATGGACCCGCTTCAAAATCAACCTTGAAGGGGATGCCGCAGAAGCATTATCTAAAGGTTTGGGTCACGGTGCGGCGCATACATACCCGGACAGACCTTATCTGAAATGGAACTTTAAATATGAAGATGGCCGTGAGTCGGGCGAACGTTCTAATCCAGATACCTTTTTGGAAGCGTGTGAAAAACTGCATAATTTCTTTGTTGAATACGGTAAAGCGGACCCAAGTGCTCAAGACAGGCCGCCAACGCCATTTTCTGATATAAAAACCGAAGTGACCCGAATCTTAGGTTTGACCCTGCAAGGTGATGGACGTATTCAGGCGTGGAAAGATGCAATTGCCTCAGGCAGTTTGTTTGTTGGTGAGCAAGTGCCGCAATATGACGCCAACTTGTGGTTAAATGAGCTTAAAAGCATTGAGGATATGACGGATTCATCTGAGGCATTACAGCTTGATGCGTTTAAGTTTTTACAGGCAACAGCCATTCACCGAACTTTTGTGTTACGGGAGTTGTTACCAGCACACGGTTTGTTGGTGCGTTAACCGACCACTTGAAAGTTGTGACGGGGTTTGACCAAACCCTTGTCGCAATTTAAATAACCTCTCTTAAGCTAAATTTAGGTTAAATAAACAGGGCAAAGTTCATTTATGTGGACTATAGTATGTTCAGAGCCACAGCAGTTAATAATAAGAGAGGCAGGCGATGAACGATACTTTTTATCCAATGGAGCAATCGGTGCTCACCAGAGTGAAGGAGATCTCTGATTGGGCGTTTGGCAAAATTCAGTCGCTGATTTTTGACTGCGCAGGCATTAATATGTCTGACGCGAAAAAGAATTTGGTGGTTGGGCGATTAAGCCAGCGTTTACGTGTGTTGGAGTTGAAAGATTTTGACAGCTACTACCGCTACCTGACCAGTCCAGCCTCACAAGGCAGTGGTGAAATGCAATGTTTTATAGATTTGCTGACCACCAACGAGACCTATTTTTTTCGAGAACAACCCCATTTTGACTTCCTCCAAAACACCGTTTTACCCGCTTACATGAATGGCGCTAAAAGAGGCCGCAAGTTGAGCATTTGGAGTGCCGCCAGCTCTTCTGGTGAAGAAGGTTATAGCCTAGGCATGTTGCTGGCAGAGAAGCTGGGGATGCAAGGTAATTGGTCGGTTTATGGTTCGGATATCTCTTCAGAGATGCTGAATAAGGCCAGAGAAGCCGTTTATAACCTTCATCGCATCCGCTTGGTACCACAGCCTTTGTGTAAAAAATACCTGCGCAAAGGGGTGGGTAAAATGGATGGCAAAGCGGCAGTGAGGTCGGCGTTAAAAAAACACGTCACTTTCGGCGCTTTTAATCTGATAGAAGGCCCGCTGGACAATACTCAATATGACGTCATTTTTTGCCGTAACGTATTGATTTATTTTGATACCAAGACCAAAGAAAAGGTGATCAGCCGTCTTGTGCAACGGTTAGCGCCGGGGGGATACCTGATCACCGGACATACCGAATCCATTCACGATTTACGCCATGATTTAAATACCGTGACGCCATCCATTCACCAAAAACAATTTACTTAGCAAACAACTGCTCTTCCAAGGTCTTACCCTTAATCAATTGATGATAATTCCAACCATTACTAGCGATGCAGGCCAGTAGCCGCTGATCGAGGTCGGTGGCATCGGCGTCATATTCAATGACAAAATCATTCTTCTGCTCATTGGTGACGCTGGTCACTCCAGTTAACTCGCTAAATGCTTTGAGTGGCGGTATATCGGGGTTGATGTTGTCGTTAACATTCATTTGTATGGTCAAAAAACCGGTGGTTTGGCTTTTAGATGAAATATCCGAATGCTGACTGATTTGCCCATGCTCCAGATACAACACGGTTTGACTGAGTCGTTCTAGCTCCTGAAGGTTGTGCGAGCTGATAATAAAAGTGGTTAAATCTGATAACTCGGCGACCATCTGACGGATATTACGGGCATTTCGCGGGTCCAGTCCGGCGGTGGGTTCATCGAGCATGATTAGTTTCGGACTGCCCATCAATGCTTGAGCGATGGTGACACGTTTGCGCATCCCATGGCTGAGCGCATCGGGTTTCTCATCAATTACATCACTTAATTCTACCAACGACAATACCCGTTCGGCTTCTGAACGGGCGGCTTTTTTACTGAATCCCTGTAACTGAGCGTAATACATCAACTGGCGTGAAATCGAAAAACGCGGATCTAACTGAGCGTCCTGAGGTAGGGCGGCGACTTGGCCGAATAAAGCTGTCGCGCCGGGTTTATGGCCCAAAATGGTCACTTCCCCCTCGGTCGGTCGCAAATAACCACATAAAATACTGAATAGGGTGGTTTTACCCGCCCCATTAGGGCCGACTAGCGCGATAGGCGCGCCAGCATCAAGTTCGAAGTTAAGCCGTCTGAGAGCATGTTTACTGCCGAACTGCTTGGAGAGGTTACTACACTGGATAAGATTGTTCATAATGAGCTCCTTGCGACGATGGTGCGGCCAATCAGTAATAGCACAGCGGTTTGGATTAGAGGTAGTGGTGAATGTTGTAAGGTTTCCCATTGGGTGGTTTGAATCAGATCAGGCAATTGATGGCCTGGTAGAATCATACTGAGCGGTTCGAAAAATGCCCATTTATAGCTGAGATAACCGATTAACCCCTGTAAAACCCCCCAACAAATGGTCGCTGCGGTAATGGCGAGACGGCTGGAGCGCACAGCGGCAGAGAACATCGCCATCATGGCGGTAAACGGCATCACCACGATAATTAGATTAATGCCCATGATAATGGCGCTGTTAAGGCTAGAGGCCAAGTTATCACTGTTGTTATAGACGGCCATCAGTAAGGTGGCGGTGACAGTGCCGCTGATCAGTAACGTCAGAATCATCATCTGGCCGAGAAAGCGGCCAAAGAAAATGCTGTCACGGCTGGTACGTAAGGTGAGAAAACGCAAAGTGCCGCGAGAGCGATCGGAAGAGGTTTGGTCGGCAGTGATCGTTATGCTAAAGAGCGGAAACAAAAACAAAGAAAACAGCCAGAATACGGTGAACTCCGCGACGGGCCAGTCGAGTAGGTTACGTAACCCAACCTGACCGAACATTTCGCCGACGGATTCACGAAAGCCTGGGATGCCGACAAATTGTGAAGCGGTTTGAATCGCATAGCGTAGAATAAAATACCAGATAATCGCAAAAGCGGCGATAGACATTAGACCGCGTGTCGTTTGAAACAGGCGTACCAGCTCAAAACGGCTGATGATCAGCAAATTGCCGATAGTGGTTGGGGTATGGCTCGGTTGTTCCATTGAGTATTCTCTTGTGGCTTAGACGTTGAGGCTGGTATAGCAAATTGGATGCCAGCTAAAAACACTGTAAATTCAATGGGCTGGCGAGAGTAAGCATGAGCTGTTTTGTTAAATTTGTCAATTGTTGGTCAAAATGACTGAATAGTTTGGCGTGGTTGTCGGATGGTTTGGGGATAGCTTCAGGTCAATCAAAATCACATTGAGCCGAATGATAGCTGTATTCGGCTCAAAATATGGCATATAATGAGCCGAATAACCTAAGGAATCGGCTCATGGCTTATAACTGGCAACATCCACACTGGCCCAATTTTACTTATGATGATACTCACTGTCGCCAGGCTTTGTATCAATATGCCTTACTCGCAGGCAAACTGTCCGGCGGTATGGCGCAACTGACCGCATCTTTGCACGACGAAGCTTATCTTGATCTGATGGTCAGCGAAGCGGTGAAAACCAGCGAAATTGAAGGCGAAAAACTCAATCGTGAGGATGTACGCTCGTCAATTAAAAACTTTTTGGGCTTAACTGCTGCTGGTTATATTAGAGTGGCTGACCCGAGGGCTGAGGGTATTGCAGCGTTGATGGTGGATGTGAGAAAGACATTTGCTGAGCCGCTTTGCAAAGATAAATTGTTTCAGTGGCAAACTATGGCTATTCCTGGCGGCGGTGAAAGCCTGCTGAGAGGCAAGATTGCCTTGGGGCAATGGCGGCAATCTGCCGAACCGATGCAGATTGTTTCAGGTGCTGTTGCTTATGAGAAAGTTGGTTATGAGAAAGTCCATTATGAGGCCGTACCTGCTAATACCATTGACCAGCATATTGAACAATTTCTTGATTGGTACAATCGTCCTAGCCTGCTGCCTGGCCCCATCAGAGCGGCGATTGCCCACTTGTGGTTTGAGTCTATTCATCCTTTTGAAGATGGCAATGGTCGTGTTGGTCGGGCCATCGCTGAACAAGCATTGGCACAGGACCTTGGTCACCCACCATTGATGAGTCTTTCCACTGAGATAGAAAAAGACCGCAATGCTTATTACAATAATCTCAATGCCGCGAGCCAAGACACCATGGATATCACGCCTTGGGTCATCTGGTTTTGCCAGGCCGTGTTGCAGGCGCAACAGGATGCGGTAACAAAAGTGGATTTTATCTTAGAAAAAGCACAGTTCTGGGATAGGTTTGGCGGACAAGCGCTTAATGCTCGGCAACAGAAAGTGATTAATAAATGGTTCAGTGCTGGACCTGATGGCTCTTACTTTGAATCTAGCTTTGGTTTAAGTGCCAAAAAGTATATGGCCATTGCTGGATGTGCCAAGGCGACTGCAACGCGTGATTTGACGGCATTGGTGGCTATTGGCTGTTTATATCGATTGGAAGGTGGCGGGCGCAATGCTCGCTATGCGTTGACGACAGCCCGTTCTCATCATTCTACCGGGCAGTAGAGTCGGATAGGTCACGCGTGGGCACAAAAAAACTTGACCACCCTACGGTATCCCATAGCAAGTTTCGAGTTTTATTAAGTTTTGATTCCTTAGCTATTTTGTTGTTGCCAAAATGCTTGAGGTTTCAAACCATCACCAACAGAAACAACCGTCGGGCCGTTTGATGTTTTCGCCGGGGCCGATTGGGCTTTGGCCTTTGTTTTAGGTGTGGCTTTAGGTGCAGCTTTCTTCGCTGGTGCAGGCGCAACTGCTGGCTCTGCGGCTGCCGGGGTATCGCCACCAGCCAATTCTACAGTCATGTCTGCTATAGCAGCCAAGCGCAGGTTTTTGCCGCCATCAACGCTGTACCAGCCGCCTTTGGCTTCAATTTCAGGGGTTTTACCGTTTGCAGCTTCAAAAGCGGCGGTGAAATCGGCTAAAACGGTGTCTTTATCAAGTTTACTCATTGATTATTCCTTACGGCTATAACTGCATCATAAATCGCGTTGATCTAAATTGGACACCCGTTATACAAAATTTCTCACCAAAGCGCAATTTTTTCGCCCAAGTCTTTATTTTTTAGCAAATTAAAGTAGTATTCCAACACAATTAACGACAATTAAACGGCCAAAAGATGATTTCTCGACCAGCACTTTTAAATACCCTCACTAAATTATTACAACCGGGCCAAATCAAAGATTATTGCCCCAACGGTCTGCAAGTCGAAGGGGCAGAGCAAATTAAAAAAGTAGTTACGGGGGTTACCGCCTCCAAAGCACTGATTGAAGCGGCCATCGCCGAAGGCGCCGATACCATTT
>JBLGCB010000441.1:0-5675 GCA_047617105.1 Phenylobacterium sp.
AATTCGCTCCTTTCATTCACCAATTGGCGATAAAATTTAACGTTCAAGTGTTTTTAACCAGCCACAGTAAAGAGTGCATCGACGCCTTTGTTAACAACGTGCCAGAAGCAAGCGACTTCGCCTATCATGCTTTGGTTAACACATCCGAGGGTGGTATTAAAGTTAAAGAATATAACGGCATCAAGTATAAAAAACTGTTAGCAGCCGGTGACGTAGACTTGAGAAAAGCACGATGAATGATAGCGAAAAGATCCTTGTGGTGTTCTGTGAAGGTGCCCACGATGTCACTTTCGTTTATAAGATATTTGAACATTGCCTAGCGTATAAGAGTACCAAATTAAAATTCTCTGAATACCCATTCCCTTTTAACAAACTGTTTAAAAGCAGTATCAGCCATCATGCCGATAAAGATTTATCACTGGATATGGCACACAAATTTTTCTTACCCGGTCGGGCTTTAAAAAAAGGACAACAATGGGTGTTGCTATTCAATAGCGGCGGAGACGGACAAGTAAAAAAGCTCAAACAATATCTGGCAAAAATCTTACTGCTCGAAGACGATCCTGAACATGATGACACCAGAGCATTCAATGATTTCATTGATTACCTGTTTATTTATGATGCCGATGATATTGGAGTTGGGCACAGAGTAAAAAAAGCGCAAGGTGATTTTTCTCAAGTAGATGACGAGCCTTTTATTGAGGGTGATTTTGCACCATCGCAACAGTCTGAATATGGTTATATCCATAATAACAAGGCGGTGTTTGTCTGGGGAGAAAACACTGCACAAGGCACCCTAGAAGATTGGCTAATCCCAATGCATCAACAGCAACATTCAGCAAATCTGAATAAAGCGTATTCAACCCTAGATGAGATGTTCGAATGGCAAGATAACATTGCCCAGCAATCAAAAAGACACAAAGCAGCAATGACACTGATAGGACAAAAACAAAATCCAGGTTACTCACTAGCAGTAGTCTTGGCGGATGAAACACTATTAACAAAAGATGTCTACCAAACTTCTGACAATGTGAAAGGTTTTGTCAAATTCCTCAATGAATTTGCCGACGTTTAAAATAATATAACCTCCCATCATTTAATGCCCTCCCTTTATGGTTCTAAAGATGAGCACGCTGAACCGTTACAAAAGTTCGTCCGTATAACGTTTAGTAATGACTTCTAATGTTTTAGCTTTAGCCAGTTGGTCGTAGGCAGCGTAGATTTTTTTCATATCTTCGCTGCTCATACTGGCTTTACTAAAAGCAAAATACACCGGATCTTTGTTAATCACCAAAGGGTGTATTTCAACCACTGCAAACGCTGGATTGGTGCGAATTTGATTGCTCAGATACATCATTCCAGCAAAAAGCTGTGCCAGTCGTTCCCCTTTAAATGTGCCTTGTTGACGCATTAACGTGGCTTCTAATCCTTCGAGTTGTTGCCAAGTTTTAACCTTAGCAAACAGCCCTTTTTTGCTGACAAATCGCACTTCCTCATAACGCTGTGGGCCAACAAAATACAAATACTCTGCCCGTTCTTTGGTTTTGGTGACATTGAGTATCGCATCTATTTGCCCTTGTTTTACCATCCGTAAACCGCGCGCCCAGGGCATATCAATAAAGCTAAAACGACAACCCGCCATATCCAACAAGGCTTTGGTGGTTTCAATATCCATACCCTGCCATTGGTTATCTTTATCTTTCATCGCCAACGGCGGAAAAATATAAGTGCGAACGGTTAACTCACAACTATTAGCCACCGTGTTGAGGCACATCAGAATCAACAAATAACAACAATATCGTGGCATAGAAGGCTTTAAGTGAAGGGCTTTATTTTATAGTGAGATGATATAGTCCAAATGTCAAATGTCATGCCACAAACGCGTCTATATCGTATTTTTTACCGGGTTTGTGGCAATGCTTTGACTAATTATCTGTTTTGGTCACCTTATACTCTCCCCCTGGTTCCGCAACTTGACCAAACTCTCGACGTGCTTGTTCATTATCATGCAATTGTTGCATCAGCTCTTCTTGACTCAACAAACGAATATCTGTGGTTTTAATCTTGCCGAGCTTATTACTCGCAGCAATACGCCCAATTTGCTTATTTATGGCGGTATACGCTGCTTTAATATCGTCGCTCATGGCTTGCAAGCCCAATTTAATCTTGGGATAGCTGGTGACAAACTTACCCACCGCTGCCACTAGCATCATGCCAAATACCATATCGAGGGAGCCAGGACGGATACTGGTTAAATGAAACTTGAGGTTATATTCACGACCGCTGGCAGGCAATCGAGCCATTAATGAGGCTTCTAAAGTAGCTTTTATGGCGTCGGCGACCCGGTAACTGTTGGCATCAAATTCGCCATCGAGCACAATCTTTAAATGACCAATATCAATGGTTTCAACCTGATCATAAGTCACTGGCCAATCGGGTTTAACCGTGTTCTTTTCAGCCAACAACCAGTCAAGCACAAAGGCCCTGAGTTTTTCTGGGTCATCAAGCACCTGATTAGACAAATTACCATGCACCGCTGCCGCTTCTATTACCGCCTCTTCAAACGCCTCGGGAAAATCGCCCAGCATCGCTTGCTCACGGGTATTGTTAAGCAGTTGCAACATCATCGCTTTATTTTCGCTAAGCTTGTCACGAATGGTATAAGCATAATTGACCAAATCGGCGTTGCTCAGGCCATCGGTGATAAACAAACCATTAAGCCGTTCGATAATATGGGCTAAAAACTCTTCTTGTTTACTACGAGGTTTGGCACTACCTATATCGGTGGTAGGTTTTAACGGAAATTCTCCCCGAGTGATTTTTAACTTTAACGCTTGTTGACGGTTTTTACTGATACGGTAATGGCTCATCGCGACATTAGATAAATCAATCTGATCTTCGTCACCCGCTTTTACCTTAAGCAAAGGTCGTAAACAACGGGCATATAAACTGAGTTTCTCTAGCCCTGAATCTGAGTAATCAACAATTTGCGACATAAACTCATAAAACCGCACATAACTGCCCAAATCTTTTTTAAACAGCTCCAGTTGATCTTTAACTTTGGTGCATTCATCTAAGTCATTTTGTGCATTGGCCACCACCACTTCATCATCATGACTTTGTAACCGCTCAAACATATCTTTGGCCTTGAGCCAGGCAGTAACCGCATCGCTGTATTGCGATTGCCAACGATCAAGGGCGGGTTTACACAGGCTGCTCAACGCAGCATATGATTTGGATTCTTCATAATAAAACTTCGCCAATTGGTCAACTTCATCCTGAGTATATATGCCACTGGCGTTTAACTGGGTTTCGAGCTTAAAAATCAGATCCGGGTCAGAGACATCCTCAAGTTCCACCTCTTGATAATACTGCTGAAAAGCTTCTAGTACGACCTCGGGTTCGTTAATAAAATCTAGCACAAAAGTGCCACATTCTTTTTTACCCGGATACACCCGGTTTAACCGCGACAACGTTTGTACGCACTCCACTCCGCCGAGCTTTTTGTCGACATACATGGCCAACAACTTGGGTTGATCAAAACCGGTTTGAAACTTATTGGCGACCAGCATTACTTGATAATCATCGCTGTCAAACGCCTTGGTCATTTTGCGTCTATTAAGGTTGGGATTCATGCTGGTTTCGGTATAGGTTTCGTCAAGTAACGCAATGGAATCCGGGTCATTGTTCTGATCAAATGTCACCTCGCCCGAAAACGCTATCATCGCATTGATGTGGTGATAACCCTGACTATAGACGTATTTATCAAACTCAAGCTTGTAACGCACCGCTTCTTTGCGAGACCCCGTCACCACCATCGCTTTGGCTTGTCCTTCGAGCAATCCCATCACATTGTCTTTAAAATGCTCGACAATCACTTTGACTTTTTGGGCCACGTTATGCTCAACCAATTTGACCCATTGGTTGAGTTTCACTTTGGCTTTTTTGCCATCGACCTGGGTTTGTTGATCAACCACTTTTTGGGCTAAATTGTACGCCACCTTGTAACTGGTATAGTTTTGCAACACATCTAAAATAAAACCTTCTTCGATGGCCTGGCGCATTTGGTAATAATCAAATGCTTTAGGTAAATTGGTTTTAGAGGGTGGCAAGTCTGGTTTGGGTAAGCGGCCAAACAGTTGTAGGGTTTTGTCTTTGGGGGTGGCGGTAAAGGCGTAATAATTGAGGTTGGGCGATTTTTTGCGTAGCTCTACTTCTTGGGCCAATTGATCTTCAAAATCAACCTCTTCGGTGTTCTGGTCAGCATCCTTTTTTAACACGTTTTTCAACTGAATGGCAGTACGGCCAGTTTGTGAAGAATGGGCTTCGTCGGCGATCACCGCAAAGCGACGTTGGCTCAACTCAACATCATGCTCAATGGCATCAACCACATACGAAAATGTTTGAATGGTGACAATAATAATAGGCGCGGCATTTTTTAGCGCCTCAGCCAGCTTTTCAGATTTACTGCCGGTGCCAGTGTTGGCAGTAATGGCATTTACCACCCCGTCGACTTGTTGGAACTGGCCAATGGTATCTTGCAGCTGATCATCAAGTACCGTACGGTCGGTGATCACCACCACCGAATGAAACATTTTTTCGCCATTGTGCAAATGCAACGACGATAACTGATGAGCAATCCAGGCAATAGAATTTGACTTGCCAGACCCAGCACTGTGCTGAATCAAATAGCGGTTACCCGTGCCTTCTTCATGGGCGGCTGTTAATAACTTGTTGACCACATTGAGCTGATGGTAACGGGGAAAAATCATCGTTTCTTTTTTATATTTACGCCCGTCGTGATCTTCTTTGTCTTCGATTTGCAGATGCATAAACCGAGATAAGATGTTCAACAAACTATCAGGGGCCAACACCTCTTGCCATAAATACCCGGTGATGTATTCATTAGGGTCTTTAGGCACGTCATTACCTGCACCACCGTCTTTGGTGCCTTTGTTAAAAGGCAAAAAGGTGCTGTTATCGCCATCGAGCCGGGTGGTCATATACACCTGGTATTGGCTCACGGCAAAATGAACCAAAGCCCCGCGTTTAAAGCTTAATAATGGCTCTGGTTTATTGGTTTGTGGGTCTTTGGGCAAACGGGTTTGTTTATATTGAACAATGGCCTGTTCAACGTCTTGTTTGAATTCAGATTTTAGCTCTAGGGTAGCCACGGCAAAACCATTAACAAACAACACCAAGTCGATGCGCCAGCGTTTTGATTTACTGCCAGTGGCTTTTTGATGGGCGGCGCTGGCATAGGGGCTGTAAACCAGTTCTTGAACGATGGTAAAACGGTTGTTGGCGTAAGCTGCTTGAGTATCTTGGTTTAAGTCATGTTCGGGTTTAAACTGACAAAATTTGAAATGTCCGGTGAGGGTTTTCACCCCTTTGCGTAATACCCCAAGGGTGCCGTATTCGCGCAATACTTTATTGCTGTCATGACTGTTGGCCATTTTTAATTGTTTGACCACTTTGGCCAGCAGTTTTTGTTCAGCGTCTTCGCCTTCGCGGGCGCAAAAGGCTTGCCACTGCGTTTGTTGGGTGTCTTTGACAAACCCAATCACATCTTGCTCATACAAGGCGGTTTCACGGTTATAACCCGCTGCGTTGCCCTCTTGCCAGCCAGAGGCAACCATTTGTTTGATGATATCGATTTGGAAGTTTTTTTCTCG
>JBLGCB010000442.1:0-5662 GCA_047617105.1 Phenylobacterium sp.
ATTTATGTTGTCAAATTTCCTGAGGGGATTTATGTGTTACACGCTTTTAAAAAGAAAACCAACGGGACAAGTAAGAAAGACTATACTCCGGCTAAAAGCAGATACAAAGAGCTGGAACAGTACAGGAGAAATAAAAAATTAAAGTGATTTTTAAAATTATCAGTATATCCTTGTTAAATAATGGTGGTTTTATACTAAATTTCGTATATTATTGGCGGAGTAAGAATTAAAAGTCATTTGTCATTTGGAGTTTATTGTGGAATTTGTAACTGTTAGTAACCCTTTTTTATCTTCTAGTGATCAAGATGTTGCCATTGACAAGCACTACAGAGCGCAATTAATGGTATCTATTCGCAATATGTTATACGAGCGAGGGCTAAATCAAAAAGCGGCAGCTGAACTTTTGGGGATTAAACAGCCAAGAGTGAGTGATATTATCAATGGTAAAGTTTCAGCTTGTTCTGTTGAAAAGCTATTTTTGTATCTCCATAAATTGGGCGTAGAACTTCAGTTTGATTACAGTGAAGGCGCTTTTCATAGTTGTGTGACCCAACAAAATGTTGCTTGATGATTGGCTTTTAATTGTGTCAGTTTCAAATTCTCCTTATTAGCACCTTGGTTCGTAATAGCTTCAATCGTTTGTTGGTCGCAATATGCCTTTAGGTGTGACATCAACTGGAGTAAGATAACGAGGCAATAGTACGCATGGTGTTACTAGTTTGTACTAGGTTTCTACCAATTTGTACTAGGTTTGGCTAATTTGTGCTAGCTTTGAGCTTATACTACTCACTTACCCCCTAAACGTGTTAAATTCTGGCCACTAATATCCAAATATACCCAAATAATTAATGTGACTTGTCATTGTTAGGACAAAAAATGGCAATACTGCATAACAACCTAGATGTTCCCCTCAAATAATGCTCTTATGGCCTCAGTACTTAAAATAATACAAATTGTAATATAAATGGAAACCATTATAGATTGTGGTTTATAAAACTCGTCAATCCGGAAACCAATAAATATGCACAATAAACGTTTTACTTTATCTTTATTATCACTGGCCACGCTGGCTGCCTTTGCTGCTAACGCAACAACCACCACCACCACTATTGCAACAGCGACACCATTAACCCCCCTCAACTTAAGCCAATCATCCGTCCGACAAATTGCCGGTGAATACATCGTGGTATTTAAGCAAAACACTCCAGCTGCTGACATCAATAGCCTTCGAGCCAACATCGAGAAACAACATGGGCCAAAACAAAAAGCGCTGAGCCGCTTCTCGGTGGTCAAAGGTTTTGCCGGGTTTATTCCACCGGCACAGTTAAAGCAACTGCGAGCAAACCCGCAGGTCAAATTTATCGAAGCCAACCACACCCTGGCGTTGTCTGTTAAAGGCTTAAAAGACGATTCGACCATCACTAGCGCAGTCGCGGGTAGTTGGGGTCTTGATCGTATCGACCAGCCGTCATTGCCACTAGACGGCAGCTATTCACCCGCGCTCACTGGCAACGGTGTACATGCCTACGTGATTGACTCGGGTATCAGCACCACGCATAACGAATTTGGTGGCCGCGCCACTTGGGATTTTACTGCTTCTGATATTACTGATGGTAATGATGACGGCAACGGCCACGGTACTCATATGGCCGGCATCGTTGGTGGTGCCACTTATGGTGTTGCCTCACAGGTCAACTTGCATTCAGTTAAAGTATTGGACGCCAGTGGTAATGGTACACTGGCCGGTTTGATTGAAGGCATTAACTACGTCACCAATAACCACCAATCTCCGGCAGTGGCCACCATTGGTTTTAGCACCACGTTTTCACCTGCGGTAAACTTTGCCATCTCGGCGTCAATTGTTGCTGGTGTGGTTTATGCGCTCCCTGCGGGCGATTACAGCGCTAATGCCTGTCACTATTCACCCAGTACAGCCAATGGTGCCATCTCGGTGGCGGCCTCAGCGATAAACGATGATGCTTCTGTTTATTCTAATAGCGGTTCATGTGTTGATATTTATGCCCCTGGACTTTACATCAAATCGGCGTGGCATAGTTTTGATAGCGCCAATAATACCATCAGTCATTCACCGATGTCAGCCGCCCATGTTGCTGGTGCGGCCGCACTTATCAGGGGCAATGATGCCAGCTGTAGTGCCGCGCAAGTCAAAGGCAAGTTACTTGACCAAGCCCATGACGGTGTATTAAATAACGTGCCTGCCTATACCGTAAACAAGCTGCTGGGAGTACCAAGCAGTGCGGACGATTCGCTTCATTGTGATGAGGTTCTTACTGGCCCTGTCTCCTTTAGTCACGATCGCGCAGAATTTACCGGCAATTATCCAACTATCCATGTGCGAGAAATGTGTGGTGGTGTCCCTGCTAATACTTGGGTTTACCACACCAATTTCGAAGGCATGAGCTGTTCGGCCCCGTTTGACTTCATGAAAGTGGGCAGCACTGACGATTTGGTGATCAGAACAGGCGAAGTGAATGTCGCCTACCACGTCGGCATTCACAATGTTGGTTTTGATGTCCAATTACAAGGCAATCCGGGCAAAGTGGCCTTCACTGATTTCAATGGAGAATACTACGAGATCCCACTGACCCAGGATGGTTTTGTCGGTATTCATTCTGATCAAGCGATTAAGAATTTGAGCATTGAAGGTGGTGCTAACATCACCTTGAGCGATTTTGTCTCTGATTATATGCGCAATGACATTTTGACCACCAACTCAGAATTTTGGTTTGGTCAGGGTGGTGGTTCAACCCATCTCAATAACATCGCCAACGCGCCAAACCAAGATCAATGGAGCTTAGGCCCGATAGACTTGGGCGATATCACTGCTGATTCCCCATCACCCATCGGTGTGGCCAGCACCAGTAGCACAACATTTAATGTCAATCCGCTAAGCTCGGTACTGACATCAGATGGCTTACAGGCTGAAGATTTCACCGTCACGTTAAAGACGCCAGTTCACTCGGTTGGTTTTACCACCTATACGGTTCAGGAAGGTCTACCTACCGTGACCATCACCACCGAAAACGGCACGCAAACGGTTTATCGTCCGTGGTCCGCTCATATAATGCCTGGTTTCTTTGGTGTGCACAGTGCCGACAAGGTGAAGTCGATTCGCTGGCAATCGCCTTACGGTTATGGGGTTAAATCTGGTATTAGCGACATTATTGCTAACTAAGCTGGTTTAGGTTTCAGGGGTCAGCGTCGATGTGATGATTGGCCCCCTATTATTCCCCGTTGGGGGAGATTGAAAGTTAGGGGGGATCGTTTGACGCTGGACGGTGTTTCAGGCAAAATGCGCAACTTACTGAATTAAAACACCTTTGAGGCAACAGGACTGATGATGAATCGCTTAATGAAAATAGTAATGCTACTGGCTATCACTGTCATTGGCATGGGTTGTGGCCAGTCTGCTGATAAAGTGGCCACCGTCGGTGATAAAACCATCAGTAAAAGCGAATTTGCCGCTTTTTTGGCCTATAAACGGGTCGATGAAAATAACCAGCCATTGGTCAGCGCCCAGCTCGACAATTATCTTAACCGCGAAGCATTAGCCCAGGCCATTGAACAGGCCAATTTACTCGATCAGGCAAAAATCGCCGCTGAGCTCAATGAATTTAAAAAAGAGATGCTGATAAGCCGTTATTTTGAAACCTTTCTGAAAAGCCAAATCACTGATTCTGCCATTCGTAACTATTACACCAGCCACGCAGCCAATTATGAAAGTAAAAAGGTCAATGTTGCCCATATTCTGATCCGCACCCCTGCCAATATCGATGAAACAACCCGCTCGGCCAAATATACCCGAGCGCACGCGGCTTACAGCAAACTCAACACCGGGGCAGATTTTGCTGAGGTGGTCAACGAGTATTCTGAAGACACCATTTCGGCGAAAAAAGCCGGCGTGATTGGCTGGTTAAATCAAGGGGCAATCGATCCGGTGTTTTCTGACAAGGTGTTTAACTCACTGAAAAAAGGCGAGATTAGCGAACCTTTTCAAACCAGCTTTGGTTTTCATATTGTTAAGTTGATTGAAGGTCCGGTGGTGGTGAAAAAACCATTGGAAAAAGTGATGGGTGATATTCGCCATCAATTGCGTAAAGACGCCAAAGCGACTGAACTTAAACGTTTGGTTTCGGCCATTACCATTAATAAAAGCTATTAGCAAAAAATAAAAATCAACCGGAATCACCACAATGAAGCTCAAATTAACCGCCACCTTAATCATAGTGGCGGTATTATTATCTGCTTGCGGCGACAGTGATAAACACCTCGCTGATAAGTCACAGCAACACAACCTCGATGCCAGCCAAGTATTGGTGACTGTCGCTGATCAAACCATCACCGAAGATGACTTAGCTGCGGCCATTACCCGCACCGTGGGTGATTATGCCGCCTTGCAACTCGATGAATCAGGGCGCAAAAAAGTACTGCAATCGCTGGTGATGGCCAAAACTATGGCCATCACGCAGGCGGCGACCTTGGATGCCCAGCAGCAAGCCGAGTTGGCCCGTCATGTTAATGCCTATCGCGAAGAACTGCTGACCAAGCAATACCTTAAAGCCAATATTACGCCACAACCAGTGTCTGGTTTGATGGTCAAAAACTATTACGCTAAATACCCACAACGTTTTGGTGGTAAAACCATACGTCATTACGAGATTGTTAAAGGGCTGGTCAAACTTAACTCTCAGCTTAAAGATGCTTTGGTTGAACAACTGGGTGAATTTAAATCGACCGACTAGTGGAAGCAAAAAGTACAACAATTAAAGCAAGCTGGCAGCCAGTTGCAATACGCTAAAGGTGCGGCCGATGCCAATTTGTTGGATAAAAAGTTTGCTCAGGTGGTCAATTCTTTGGCTGAGCAACAAGTCTCACCGATTTACTTTTTTGATGGTTATCCCACGGTGATCAGGGTCAGTAAAATTGTCAAAACCCCACCCAAACCGCTGAGTGAAGTCAGTAGCGACATTCGTAAGTGCAGTTAAAAAAGGCCATTCAACAGGCAGCAGCGGGTTTGAGTCAAACCCTTAAGGTTGAATATCAGGGTAATAATGAATAATTTACTATTGTTTTGCCTAGTGATGTTCAGCAGCTCTATTATGGCGGCCCCCCCACAGACCCCCGTCAGCGGCCTCAAGTATCAATACTATGAAGGCAGTGAAATTGCGTTAACCGATTTAACCCAGCTTGAAGCCAAAACCGAGGGCATCAGCACCAGTTTGGATTTATCGCTGCGCCAGCGTGATAAAAATTATGCTTTGGTTTTCAGCGGTTTTATTGATGTGCCAGAAAACAAAAGTTATAGCCTAGAGCTAAAAACCAAAGACTGGGGTGAGATTTATCTCGATGGCCAGTTAATTATCAGTCGGCCTAAACAGCAAAACATTAAAGATAAAATCACCCTAGATATTAGCGAAGGTTATCACAGTGTCTCTTTTACCCATGTTCATTTTGACGGTAAACAAGAATTTGATGTGTTTGTTAAAGCTCGGCGGTTTAACCGCCAACGTATTCCTGACGATTGGTATTTTTATGATGATGCCGTGGTTGAACCGCCGCCACCGGCCGCCAAGTTAATTCAGGGCCTGCAATACCGCTATTTTGAAGCCAACAAACGTGAACTGAGTGACCTGAGCTTGCT
>JBLGCB010000443.1:0-5651 GCA_047617105.1 Phenylobacterium sp.
TTGCCCCCTAACTGCGTTACTGCTCGTTTAAATAGAATAACTATTAGTCTCTCACAGTGCCTTGTTAGTGAACAAAACGGATCTCAGCAGTACTATATATGAAACGTTAACACGCCCTAGGGCCATTGCATAATAAATAACCAGATAATCTCGATTAGCCATATCCACCAATAATTGGCGATATTAATTAAATCCTCCCCGTTGAAGCCCGAAACATCCTTTTACACAAATCCTAAACCCCGCTCAAGCCCTTAAAAACCCTAGCTGAAAGATAATATTAAGCGCTGGCACAGCTTCTGCTATATAGCTACCACTAAGACGTAAACCGTCATCTGAGCAAATATTAAACAGACCTTAATCGGCAGGGATTTAATCATGACTTCAAGCAATAAACTTTTCAAACTGGTATTAACCTCCTCCTCCATCGCATTACTATCTTTAAACCTCACCGGTTGTGGCAACGCCACCGCCTCTGCAGAGACTGAGCAACAAGACAAAACCGAAATCGCCGCAGTGCCAGTAGAAGTCAGTCATTCAATCACTGGCAGTATCTCCTCTCATTACGCCACCACCGCCGTATTAGAAGCCAAAGCCGAAGCTCAGGTGGTCAGTAAAGTCGCTGGTATTCTGCAATCCGTTTATGTTGAAGAAGGAGACTATGTTGAAGCGGGTCAAATTCTTGCCAAAATCGAACCACAGCGCTACCAGTTAAACCTCAATAAAGCCAAAGCCGAACTCAACAATATCGCCACTGAATTAAAGCGCATTGAGAAAGTCCACGGTAAAAACCTGGTCAGTGCCGACACTTATGAAAAACTCAAATGGCAGTTCGAATCAACCAAAGTGGCATTGGATATCGCCAAACTGAACCTTAAAGAAACTGAAATCATCGCGCCAATCTCTGGCTTTATCGCCGAACGTTATGTCAAAGTCGGCAATGTGGTACAGCAATATCAGCAAAACAGTATGTTTCATATCGTTGAGCAAAAGCAGTTACAAGGCATCGTGCATTTACCAGAACAGCAGTTGCGTCACATTAAAGTCGGCCAACACACCAGCCTAAAACTCGCCGCCATTGGTGATACTCTAGTGACCGCCATGGTTGAGAGAATCAGCCCCATCGTCAATGCCAAAACCGGCACCTTTAAAGTGACCCTGAATATTCCTAATACCGATGGCATGTTAAAATCTGGCATGTTTGCCGAGGTCAACATTCGTTATAACACCCACGACAATGCCACTTTAATTCCACGTAAAGCGCTGATTTCTTTGGATAACCGCCACACGGTTTACTCCATTGTTGATGGCAAAGCGACCAAACAAGAAATTCAAATTGGTTTTCAGGAAGGTTCTTTGGTTGAAGTGATCGCCGGGTTAGACAGCAATACTCAGATTGTTACTGCGGGTCATAATAACCTGAAAGATCAGGCTACTATTCAAATCATCAACACTATCTAATTAAAGGCCGCGGGGTTGCTGGCGAATTTACGCAGCAACGTCTGGCCTTTAATTAGTAGATGCAGCAAGCTGCAAAAAAACATTCCCAATAAATAGTTTATAGATGTTCGGCAAATACTCGGACTCGTTTTGTTGCACCTGAAAAAAACCAGATAAAAATTGACGTAAAGTAAAAAGGCTTAATCGTATGAAAATTGTTGATGTCGCTGTCAGTCGACCCGTAACCGTTTGGATGTTTACCTTTGCCGTAATTCTATTCGGCCTAGTATCCCTATCTCGCTTGTCCATTAATCTGTTGCCGGAGTTGTCTTATCCGACCCTGACCATTCGCACCGATTATCTTGGTGCTGCGCCCTCTGAGGTCGAACAACTCGTCAGTAAGCCGATTGAAGAAACCATCGGCACCGTCAAAGGCGTGCGTAAGGTGCACTCCATCTCTAAAGCAGGGCAGTCTGATGTGCTGCTAGAGTTTGAATGGGGGGTCAAAATGGACCTCGCCAGCCTCGAAGTTCGCGAGAAGCTCGATATTCTGCAATTGCCGTTAGATGTGAAAAGCCCGTTATTGCTTAAGTTTAACCCTAGCCTCGACCCCATCATGCGACTTGGGCTGCAAAGCAGTGAAACCACAGAACTTGGCGGCAGCCGACTGAAATCACAAAGAACCTTTGCCGAAGAACAAATCAAACGCAAACTTGAATCATTGCCTGGTGTCGCCTCGGTGAAAATCGGCGGCGGTCTGGAGCAAGAAATTCAGGTGTTAATCGACCAGCAAAAAGCCAGTCAGTTGAATCTTCCGGTCAGTCAAATTGTTAATCGCTTAAAAACCGAAAATATCAATCAAGCCGGCGGTAAAGTCGAAGATGGCGCGCAAACCTTTTTGGTTCGCACCCTTAATCAGTTTAAGAACCTCGACGATATCCGTAATATCTTTATTGCCCAGCGTGAAGATAAAAATATTCGTTTGTCTGATATCGCCATCGTCAGCGATCATCACAAAGAGCGCAGCTCCATCACCCGGGTTAATGGTAATGAAGCCATTGAAATCGCGATTTATAAAGAAGGTGATGCCAATACCGTCCAAGTGGCGCAACAGGTGAAAGATGAGTTAGACGCGATGAAAGAGCGGCTGCCCAGCCAATATCAATTGTCACTGGTGTATGACCAATCCATCTTTATCGACAACGCCATCACCGAAGTCAAAAGCGCCGGTATTATCGGTGGTATTTTGGCGATGTTTATCCTCTATTTCTTCCTTAAAAATATCTGGGCCACCTTAATTATTTCCATCTCAATTCCAGTGTCCATCATTGCCACCTTTAACTTGATGTACGGCAACGGTATCAGCCTTAATATCATGAGCCTTGGCGGTATCGCCCTGGCCGTCGGTTTGCTGGTTGATAATTCCATTGTGGTACTAGAGAATATCGCCCGTCGCAAAGCCAACGGTGAAGCGGCGTTAACCGCTGCCACCAAAGGCACCAAAGAAGTGGCTATGGCCATTACTGCATCTACTTTAACCACCATGGCAGTATTCTTCCCGCTGGTTTTTGTTGAAGGCATTGCGGGTCAGCTGTTTAGTGATCAGGCGTTAACCGTCACCTTCGCGCTGTTGGCCTCGTTAATTATCGCCATCACCCTGATCCCCATGCTGTCATCCAGAACCACCGCCACATCAGAGCAACCGACCGATGAGTTCGTTAAACCCAGCGCGCCACAAGTCAAACCCACCAGCAAAATCAGTTTGCTTGGTTGGTATCTGGCGATGCCATTCAAATTGTTATTTAGCGTGGTCATTTACAATATTTTTCTTGGTACCACGGTCGCCTTGTCATTTTTAATCAAAGGCACCAGCAAGTTACTCGGCAAAGCGTTTGCGCCCCTGTTATGGGCCTTTGATAAAGTCTATAACGCCTTTGCCGTGGTGTATGCCGCCATGCTAAAACTGGCCTTATCACAGCGTTTGGCTTTCGCTACCCTAATTATCGCCATTTGTGCCAGCTCAGCGTTATTGCTGCCAAAACTGGGTATGGAGTTGATTCCAAGCATGTCACAGGGCGAGTTTTATGTTGAAGTCACCTTACCCGCGGGCACGCCATTAGAACAAACCGACGATGTGCTAAAACAACTGGCCAGCGTGGCCAAAGACAACCCTCTGGTGAAAAACAGCTACGCTTTGGCGGGCACTGGCAGCCTAATGAATGCTTCGCCGAGCCAAGGTGGCGATCACTGGGGCCGTCTTAATGTGGTATTAAAGCCCAATTCAACCCTAAATGATGAAAAAACCGTGATGACGCAATTACGTCAAACCATCCAACAAATGCCAGGTATTGATGCCAAATTCGACAAAGCCGAGTTATTCAGCTTTAAAACCCCGATTGAAATTGAATTGGCGGGATATGATTTGAATACACTGAATCTGTTTTCGAATAAAGTGGTCGAAAAACTGCAAAGCAATAATCGTTTTGTCGATGTTAAATCTACCCTACGCAATGGACATCCTGAACTCAAAGTTCATTTTGATCATGCCAAGCTGGCGCAGCTGGGGTTAAATGCCTCAGATGTCTCTGAGTTATTATCAACCCAAATTGGCGGCGAAGTCGCCACCCAATATACCCTCAACGACCGCAAAATCGATATTCTGGTGCGCACCCGCGAAGAAGACCGAAATTCAGTCGCCGACATCAAGTCGATCATCGTCAATCCGGGCAGCGATCACCCTATCCCATTGTCATCAGTCGCCACCGTCACCGAGTCAATTGGCCCCAGTGAAATCACCCGCATCGGCCAACAACGAGTGGCGATTGTCTCTTCAAACCTCGCCTATGGCGATTTAAGCCTAGCCATTGGTGAAGCCAAAGCGGCCTTGGCCAGTATGGATATTCCGTTGAATATTCAAGCGCGGATCACCGGCCAAAATGAAGAAATGGAAAGCTCATTTGATTCACTCAAGTTTGCCCTGATTCTGGCGGTGTTTTTAGTCTATATCGTGATGGCGTCACAGTTTGAGTCCTTCTTACACCCGCTACTGATTTTGTTTACCGTGCCTTTGGCCGGCGCCGGTTCTATCTTTGGCTTGTATCTTAGTGGCACCAATGTCAGCATCATGGTGTTTATCGGCCTGATTATGTTATCGGGGATTGTGGTCAACAACGCCATCGTGCTAATTGACCGTATCAACCAGTTACGTGACGAAGGGCAAGAAAAAACCAGCGCGATAATGGCCGCAGCCACCTCTCGCCTGCGCCCCATCGTGATGACTACCCTAACCACCACTTTAGGTTTACTGCCACTGGCCATTGGTACCGGTGATGGTTCTGAAATTCGCGCCCCGATGGCCATCACGGTGATCTACGGTTTGATTTTTGCCACCGTGTTAACGCTAATCTTTATCCCGGTGATCTACAGTTTATTTGATCAAAAGCGCTTTAAGGCGACCAAAGCCGAGACTAAGCCTCAAACAGATAGCAACGCCCTTAACGTCGCTCATGCCGGAGAATAACCATGAATAAATACCAATCCATGGGTGCGTCGCTGGCGGGATTTGCCATTAGACGCCCAGTCACCACCACCATGTTTTTCTTCTCAATGTTGCTATTGGGCATTATCTCTAGTCGCTTATTGCCGCTAGAAAAATGGCCCGGCATTGATATTCCAGAGCTGTTTATAAATGTGCCTTACCCTAACTCAACCCCGTCGGAGGTCGAACGACTGATCACCCGCCCGATTGAAGAAGCACTGGCCACCATTTCTGGCATCGACCGTTTACGCTCTGACTCTCGAGAAAACGGCGCAGATATTTCGATTAAGTTTAAATGGGATGACAATATCGGTGCCAAAAGCATCGAAGCCCGAGAAAAAATCGACGCCATTCGCCACCTATTACCAGCCGATGTAGAGCGGGTGCTGGTGTATCAGTTTAATACCAGCGATATGCCGATTTTCAGATTACGCATTTCCAGCGAACGTGACTTATCCATGGCTTATGATTTACTCGACCGTCAGCTGAAACGTCCGGTCGAACGGGTCAAAGGAGTGTCTAAGGTCGATCTTTACGGGGTCAATAAACGCCAGATTATCATTCGTCTCGATTCAGCCAAAATCTCAGCATTGCGTATTGATACCCAAGAGCTGGCGCAGACGTTACGCAAGTTCAACTTTTCGATGACTGCGGGCCACTTCTTTGCAGACAATAA
>JBLGCB010000444.1:0-5645 GCA_047617105.1 Phenylobacterium sp.
ATTTGGGGCACCATACTCTGGCTGCCGGTTTGGCTTTATGATGTTGAGCAAAACGACAGAGAAAACGCCTTTGAACAATGGCTCAATGTGATTAAGTTTGGTTTAGTTAATACCGAATCCAAGGTAAAAGCCCCGGACCTAGCGCAAGGGTATAAATTTAAAAGTTTTACCTTTGATGAAGTGCTGATGGCCCCGGCAGGCTTTGATAAAAAACAACAAAACCGCAAAAAACAACAAGCGTTTTTTCGTGCTGGTACGATATTTTTTAATCAAAAAGGCTTTAAAGGCACTTCTTTGGATGAGTTGGCCCAGTCACTGGGGGTCACCAAAGGGGCCTTTTATTATCATATAAAAAACAAAGATGATTTATTGGCCAAATGTTTTGAACGCACCCTTAAGATTGAACAAACTGTGCTTGAACAGGCCGCTGAATTAGGTAGCACAGGCATAGAAAAACTGGCCTATTGCGCCCAACGGCTATTTGATATTCAAGTGGGTGAGCAGGGGCCTTTAATTCGTTATGCCACCATGTGGTCTTTTTCGCCAGAAAAAAGAGCTGAAATGGAGATTGAAACACGCAAAATAAGAGCGCTGTTTGGTGAATTGATTAAACAGGGGGTCGAGGATAACAGCATTAAGCAGAGCAATTTATTGGTGGCCGAAAACGTGATCGCAGGGGCCATAGAATCGATTCCAGATATGAATTTTGCCATGGACGGGCAAATTGTTAGCGAAGATGCGGCCGAGTTTTACCATATATTTTTCAATGGTATTGCGAGGTAATAAGACCGCATTAACACCCCGATATAAGAACTCTAACAATAAGCGCTAAATTCGGCAACGTTTCTGAAAATTTAGATTATAATTCAAAGATATTACCTGACCATTTGATTAAAAAGACCTTGGATTCACAGCAAATAAAACCCGTTGTACTGATCGTTGATGACAACGATATTGATCGGATGGCGTTTAAGCGGCTTTTTCGCGAGCCAACAGCAGTATAAACCGAACACATGGAGGATCAGGTTTAGGTTTGGCTATCTGCCAAAAGCTGGTCAATTTGATGGAGGGAGAAATTGGGCTTCGTTCACAAGTGGGTCAAGGTTCGGTGTTTAGTGTCTGCCTTGAATTGCCAATAGACCGCACTTTAGCTGACCAACCCATCGAACATCTGGCGGATTCAAGCAGTGAAAAACCAGCCTGCCAGTTTGATGCACGGGTTTTGTTGGTTGAAGATACCCCGTTTAATCAACTTATTGCGACCACCTTGCTAGAAAACTTGGGCGTGACGGTGACACTGGCTGAAGATGGTCAGCAAGCCATTGAGGTTTGGTCAGAACAATCTTTTGATTTGATTTTGATGGATTACCATATGAATGTCATGGATGGACTTGAAGCGACTAGGCAAATTCGTTGCCAAGAACAACCAGACCAAAGGATCCCAATCATCTGTCAGACCGCAGATATCAGTGAAGCATTTGTCAACAAAAGCCAACTCGCAGGCATGGATGATTGTATTGTCAAACCTTTTGGCGAGGAACAGTTAACCGAGGTCCTTTCAAAATGGATTGGCGAGTGACGGCACATAAGGTCTAACTTTCTATGAAATGGCGTAGGGTGGGCACGCTTTTTTGCCCACGCGTGACCTTTCGGGCAAAGACAGGCCCTGTACAAAGTACTCGCTTTCGAACCTCCTACCCATCACTGTCACCTAGGTGACAACATTATTTTCAAATAGGCGTAAAGTCTATCCATCATTTGAACCATTGAGTATTAACTATGACCGCACCTATTATAAATCGACGTGATATAGAATTTTTCTTATATGAGATGTTCGATGTTGAATCACTTACCAGTCGAGAGCGTTATCAAGATCACGACCGTGAAAGCTTTAATAGCGCCATCGATACCGCACAGGCCATCGCTGAAAAATATTTTTTGCCTATCAGACAAAAGGTGGATGCCAATGAACCAACCTTTGATGGCGAAAAAATTCATATGATCCCCGAAATTAAAGTGGCTTTAGATGCGGTTAGGGATGCGGGTTTAACTTGCCCGACCACTGATTACGACATGGGCGGAATGCAGCTGCCTTTAGTCGCGGCCAGTGGTGCGTTTTCTTATTTGAGTGCGGTCGCCAGTACCACGCTTGGTTATATCTCTTTGACCCACGCCAATTGCAACTTAATTGAAGCCCATGGCAGCCAAGCGCAAATTGAACAATGGGTGCAACCGATGCGAGAAGGGCGTTTTGCTGGCACCATGGCCATGACTGAACCGGGTGCAGGTTCTGGGCTGGCTGATTTAACCACCACCGCGATTAAAAATGACGATGGCGATTATCGTTTAACCGGCAATAAAATTTATATTTCTGGTGGCGATCACGACCTTAATGAAAATATTGTCCATTTGGTACTGGCACGGATTAAAGGCGCACCTAAAGGGGTGAAAGGCATTTCGCTTTTCATCGTGCCTAAGTTCTTGGTCAATGATGACGGCAGTCTGGGTGCACGTAACGAAGTGGCGTTAGCCGGGTTATTTCACAAAATGGGCGGGCGCGGTCATACCTCAACCGCTTTGAGTTTTGGTGAACAAGATGGTGCGGTTGCCTACTTGGTAGGTGAAGAACACAAAGGCCTGATGTACATGTTTCACATGATGAATGAAGCGAGAATATTGGTCGGCACGGGCGCGGCGTTAACCGCCCTGACGGGTTTTCAATATTCATTATATTACGCCAAAGAACGCCCTCAAGGCCGCTTACTGTCGTGCAAAGACCCACATTCTCCGCCAGTTAATATTATTGAACACCCAGATGTAAAACGGATGTTATTAACTCAAAAAGCCTATGCAGAAGGTGCTTATGGCTTGTGTTTATACGGCCATCAATTGGCTGATGACGAAAAAACCGCAGCAACAGAAATTGAACGTGCTCATGCCTCAACCATTTTGGATTTTTTGACCCCGGTGATTAAAAGCTGGCCGTCTGAATGGGGCCCAAAAGCCAATGATTTGGCCATTCAGGTGCTTGGTGGACATGGTTACTGTAATGAACATCCGGTTGAACTTTTTTACCGTGATAATCGGCTAAATCCGATCCATGAAGGCACTACCGGTATTCAATCACTGGATTTAATCTGTCGTAAGGTACCAATGAAAAATTTCAGCGGTTATAATGCCTTTCTTAATGAGATAAGCAAAACCATTATGGAGGTCGAGCACATCGATGGCTTGGCGGGGTTCGCTGAGGCATTAAAACAAGCAACAGAGCACTTAAAAACGGTGACGACCACAGTATTGGCTGCGGCCAAACATCAACAAATTGATTTGGTGTTTTCAAATTCTGTCAGTTATTTAAATATGTTTGGTCATATCACCATTGCTTGGATATGGCTGAGGCAAGGCGCTATTGCCCAGCGGGCGTTGGATACTCAACCGCCCATTGATTACAACAGGGACGATGTAAAGTTTTACAACGGTAAGCTTCAGGCAATGAAATACTTTTTCAATAGTGAACTACCGTTAACCTATCACTGGGGCAACCTAGTTAAAAACATCGATAGCACCAGCTATGACACTCAACCCGATTGGCTATAAAAAGCAGTTATAAGGAAAATAAATATGTTTGAATACAAAGCCCCACAACGTGATTACAAATTTGTGATGCAACAATTGCTTGATTGTGACTCGCATTACCAAGCACTGGGTTATGACGAAGCCAGCTTAGACATGGTTGACGCCATTTTAGATGAAGCGGCCAAATTTACTGAACAAGTGATTGCGCCAATCAACCAGATTGGTGATCAGCAAGGCTGCCATTGGCAAGATGGCAACGTGACCACCCCGGATGGTTTTAAAGACGCTTATCAACAATATATCGACGGTGGGTGGCCGACCTTGTCGCAAGCACCGGAGTTTGGTGGTCAGGGTCTACCGCATTCTTTGAATACCACCATCAGTGAAATGTTATCGGCAGCGAATCATAGTTTTGCCATGTATCCAGGGTTAAGCCACGGTTGTATGTCGACCCTTGAACACCATGGTACCGACGAGCAAAAGCGCTTGTTTATGCCGCATTTGGTTGATGGTTCGTGGACTGGCACCATGTGTTTAACCGAATCTCATTGTGGCACCGATTTAGGTTTACTGCGCACCAAAGCAGATTTATGTGAGGATGGTAGCTATGCCTTAAACGGCAGCAAAATCTTTATTTCAGCTGGTGAGCATGATTTATCAGACAATATTGTTCACCTAGTGATTGCCAGAGTGGCAGGTTCACCTGCGGGCACCAAAGGCATTTCGTTATTTATCGTGCCCAAGTTTAATGTTAATGGCGATGGCACGCTTGGCGATGCGAATGGGGTGAGTTGTGGTTCTATCGAACATAAAATGGGCATCAATGCTAATGCCACATGTGTGATCAATTTTGATGATGCCAAAGGTTATCTTATCGGTGCACAAAATCGTGGTTTACAAGCGATGTTCACTTTTATGAACGGTGCACGATTAGGGGTGGCCAACGAAGGGGTTGCCGCCTCAGAAGCGGCTTTTCAGGGCTCACTGGCTTATGCAAAAGACCGATTGCAAATGCGCTCTATGAGTGGGATTAAAAACCCTGACGGCCCTGCGGATCCAATCATTGTGCATCCAGACGTTAGACGGATGTTACTGAGCCAAAAAGCAATAGCAGAAGGCGGTCGAGCCTTGGTGGCGAGTTTGGCACAGTTGGTTGATATCACTCATGCGGGTAAAACCGATGAAGACAAAACCAATGCCAACAACCGTTTGGCTTTGTTAACCCCCATCGCAAAAGCATTTTTAACCGAAACCGCGGTCGACAATACCAGTTACGCGATTCAAGTGCTTGGTGGCCATGGTTTTATTAAAGAATGGGGCATGGAACAGCTGCTTCGTGATACCAAAATATGTTGTTTGTATGAAGGCACCACAGGCATTCAAGCATTAGATTTAATCGGTCGTAAAGTACTGGGCAATAAAGGCGTGCTGTTAGAAAGCTTTACTGCCGAAATCAGTGCGTTTTGTGGTGCGGAGAAAACGGAAAGTATTACACAACGTCTTTCGCCACACCTTTCACAACACTGCAAAACCTTGCTCGAATACGTTGGCTTATGGCAAGACGCGACGCAAAGTATCGCGGTAAAAGCGGCCAAAGATGCCGATGAAATTGGTGCTGCGTCGGTCGATTATTTGATGCTGTCGGGTTATATCACCTTGGCTTATATGTGGGTTAAAATGGCGAAGACAGCGCAAGTTGCCCTAGATGAGCAAGGGGATGAGCGGTCGGGTGAATACAGCTTTTATCGCGCTAAACTGCAAACGGCTGATTTTTACTTTGATCGGATATTGCCGAAGGCGCAGGGGCATTTGGCTTGTTTGGGCAATGGGGCGGGGAGTCTGATGGCGATGGACGCTGAGTTTTTTCGGTTTTAGGGTTTTTTCTTGGCCAGCGATTGGTTAGACGAATACCCACAGCCACGCTGGCACTGGTAAAAAGTGTTATTGATGTTTGCTTAAATTCTTAGATTCAAGTAATAAGTGCAATCCCAATACTCATGCGGCTTTGCGTTCAGGTTCACTAAAAAACACCGCATGAGGTGTTCTATAATTTAAGGTTTTTCTGGGAC
>JBLGCB010000445.1:0-5630 GCA_047617105.1 Phenylobacterium sp.
TGATTTTATAGGATGAAAATAGCAGTAAAGGGAATTGACACCAAACCACCAGTAATTTTAATCATTACCATAGCCAGATTTAACACCACCGGATGATTATCACTGTAGCCAAACGGGTTGCAGTGGTGTTTTATTTTAAAATACTATTGGATATAAACATAATCAGACCTATACTCGGTGGATAAGACAACAATACCATAAAGGAAATGATAACGGTTGTTGCCAAATTGACTTAACCATACGAGTTATGATCACCCCGTGTACAGACAATTTCCCCTTTGGTTTTATGTTTTATTATCAAATGATCAAAAAAGTTCTTGAGTTAACATATATATTAACTATACTAGGAGTGTAAATTACTATGAAAGAAGAAAAGCTCGAACAAAATTTTCAAGGAGATAGATTTCGTATCACTCATTGCAAAGGTGCTTTAGTCAGTTTTGAAGAAGCAATAAGCCACCTTGAAACCAATAAACGTCAAAGTTTCAAACGCGCAATGGTGAGGCAAATTCAGAGACTTGCAGACGGGCACAGAATGTCAAAAGAGAACTTTCCACAAGAAGGAGAGCTGCCAAAAAAACTTGGCCAGCGTAAAGCTAAAAAGTTTAATGCACTAAAGAAAATCCCTGTCAGGGGTTATTGTTGGTTGTCGGAGATCTGTGCGAATACTTATTTTATTAGTCATTATGTTTATAAAAACTATGACAAATTAAAACCTAGGGATACCACAAGGGTTGGCGACAATTGGGTAAGAATAGAGGTGAATCATAATGAATGCTAAAAATTTGTTTTATCCTGCTGATGTTGATTTCAGTGATGCGGTTAAACGCACCAGCGCAAGAGAAGATCTGGTTTACAACGTCACTGAAGATTTATTGGTGATTTTAGAAGATATGAATATCAGCAAAAAAGAACTGGCTCGCCGACTAGGGAAATCACGTTCTTATGTCACCCAGATTTTAAGTGGCTCCAGAAATATGACCTTAGGCACCCTGTCTGATATCTGCTATGCATTAGGATTTACACCGCAAATCAAACTGCCTGTTCAGGCAGCCAAAGCCACTGTAGATGTGGCTGGGGCTAGTCCAGTTAAACAATCTTTATGTATCGCTAAGTAGAAAGATAGTGGGCCTAAAATGTCCCCAGGCCCGCTTTCAAAGCCGTAATAAACTTATCCGCATCATCGCGGCAAAAAGCCAGTGGCGGTTTAATCTTTAAGATATTGGCAAACTTGCCCTCGGTGCTAAGCAAAATATGGTGGCGTTTAATAAACTCCACCAACCAAGCGGCTTTTTCTGTCGCTGGCTGCTTAGTATTGCGGTCTTCGACCAACTCAACGCCAATAAACAAGCCCAAACCACGCACATCACCAATCAAATCGAATTGTTGTTGTAGTTCGCGCAGTTTAGCCTGCAAATAATCACCCGTGTTAAGCGCATTCTCACGCAACTTATCTTGTTCAATCGCCTCTAAAACCGCGATACCAATGGCACACGACACCGGATTACCACCAAAAGTATTGAAGTATTCCATGCCTGTAACAAAAGCGTCGGCAATCGCTTGGGTGGTGATCACCGCTGCCATCGGATGACCATTACCAATCGGCTTGCCCAAAGTCAAAATATCTGGCACCACATTCTGAGTTTCGAACGCCCACATATGACTGCCAACCCGACCAAAACCGACCTGCACTTCATCGGCAATACACACCCCACCCGCAGCATGAACGTGCGAATAAACCGCTTGCAAATAACCTTCAGGCATAATGATATGGCCAGCAACACCTTGCAGTGATTCACAAATAAAAGCGCCAGGTTTGTTGCCATCGCGAATGATATTGGTGATTTGGTCACTAACACTTTGCGCATAGGCTTGACCAGTTTCAACACTGGTGCCTAAGAATTCACCTCGATAAGGATCTGGCAAGGTCACTTGATGAACGTGAGATTGCACGCCCTCGCCACCGGGACCATCAAATTTATACGGGCTGGCCTCAATACACGCGATGGTATTGCCATGATAAGCGCCCTCAACGGTCAATAATTGTTTTGAGCCGGTATAATTTCGCGCCAAACGAAACGCCAATTCGTTGGCTTCGCTGCCAGAATTGACAAACATACAAACACTGAGTTCATCGGGCAAGGTGGCCAATAACTTGTCAGCAAAATTCACCAAATTATCATGCAAATAACGGGTATTGGTATTGAGTTTGGCCATTTGCGCCTGGCCTGCCGCCACTACCTGAGGATGACAATGGCCAACATGACAAACATTGTTGACCATATCCAGATAACCAACGCCGTTTTCATCGTATAAATAAGCGCCCAGCCCGCGGACAATTTTAAGCGGTTGTTTATAAGCAAGGCTTAAGCTTTTGCCCAAATGCTGTTGACGAAAAGCGATGATGTCTTGCTGAGTTTTGCCATTATCCAGTGGCAATTCACACGCTTGTCGTAACTGGCATTGTGCGGCAAAAACATTGATTTTAGCCAGTTGTTCTAACAGTATCCAAGCCGGTTTAGCCGACACCAGCAGATAATCATTATCAGGCTGTTGTTGAATCGCCAATGCTGAATTACACACGCTGACACAAAGACGCAACGCCACCAAAGAGAATAACACCTCAACCTCGACATCACTCAAAGCACGAATACTATGATAACCCGCCACCAAATGTTTAAGGGTATTGAGTGGATCACTTTGCCCCATCAGTGCATAAGCCCCCGCAATGGCCAGTTCGTTAATAATATGACTGTGCACCATATCACCAAAGTCAATCAGCCCGGTGATACTACGCGGATTCTGAATATCGTCTACCAACACATTGTAGTCATTGGCATCACTGTGAATAATCCCCTGAGGCAACTGGTTCAGTAACGGCAAGGTTTGGGTTTGGTAGAGGGTTAAGAACCGTTCCACCAGCGCGGTTTGTGAGCTATCAAGCAAATGCTTTTTGCTATGACAAACGCCATAACCCTGGGCCAAATCCCATTCGAGATAACGATACGCGCCGGGATGATTAAAATCAGCACCAGCCACATTTAGGTGACCCAGAAAAACACCGAGGTCACGCCATAAATCTCGGTTGTGATAGTCAACAGGTGCATCGGCGTAAAAGCTTCCTGGTAAAAATGTCAACACTCGCAAATACGATGCGCTGCCAACCTCAGTGATGGTTTCACCTGCCCCATTGTCCAGCGCATGAGGCACGGTAATGCCTTTAACACTTTCTTTATTAACTAGGTGCGCCATCGCCGCATTTTGCATTTGCAGCGCTATCAAGGGTTCGGCACTATTGGCAATCTTAACGATATATTGCTGACTTGCCGTGGTTAACAACAGGTTCTGGTCGCAATACCCCGGCAACTCTTTCAGTGCTCCCCCCAGAGAATAATGCGCTAATAACAGCTCAGTGATTTCGCTGTGGTTAAAATGTGCTGTTGTTTCAGTCATACGTTATCTCTGCTATTTGGATGAATGCTTATCAATGACTTCTTGCCATATCTTTGACCATCGGTGGCACTTTAACCACGCTTTGCGTCAAAACCGTGCGGGCCAATGCCGCGATATCGGCCTGTTTACCCTTCGATTGCACAAACGGAACCAAAGTAAAACCATAACGATAAGACTGCGCTACAATGGTATAAGGTGCATGAACCAGTCTTCCCCACGAAGTATCACCACCAACGCCCATTTGTTTATGATCGATGTTAACGGTCACCAAGTCTCGCATCGGCACCTCAGCACCATGTTTAGTGGTCACCGGCACCAGACCAGAGGCCGACTCTGAACCGTCTTTACCGGCGATAAAATCGATATCACTTTGCAAATAAGGCCAGGCACTGGCGTTAAGTGGCTTATCGCCCACCGCCAGTAAACCAGTCCCCTGCGCGTTTTTCAAGGCAATCCAACGAACATCGGTTTTATTGGCGTTTTCTTGTGGTCTTGAATAATGCTCAATCTGGGCCTCAACCAGTGATTGATACACGCCAATTTGTGCTGAGGTCTTGCGATCGGCATAACTCTCATGCGGACCACGGCCAAACCAACTGAGTTTTTTATAACTGCCAGGCATCACCATTTGCATACCCAATCGCGGCAGGTTGGCCAACTGCTGACCCGCATCAATACTCAACTCGCTGGCAACACTTACCCGGCCATTATTTTGCAGTAAATAACTGACCTTATAATAACCAGCAAAATCAGGACTGAGATATTTCGCCACTACACTGATGCCTTGCTTATAGGCTTTATCAGTGAGAGATTTCAGCTGTAAATTCGCCGCTGCCGATTGCCACAGCGCCGCCCACTTTTGCATCCCATTGCCCAAGTCATTATCAGTTGGTGCACGCCAAAAATTGGCTTTTAACGGTGCTTTTAATAAACCCTGCTGCTGATAATCATACTGGCTCAACCAGCCTGAGGCAGAATCAAACGCAATCGTCGCCACATCATTGGCAAACACCAACTGGCCATCAGTGGTATTTTTCTTCAGTGCTGCATACTTGTTTGGGTGCACCTTTTCAGCCACCAGTTGTAACGGCAAGGCAAACTGGCCAAAAGCCAATTCATGACCCGCTGGCAACAATGGCGTTGCTGTTCGCACCACCGCACTGAGGGTAATAAAATACTCTTTGCTACTCGACACTGGCAACGCTGGTAACGCCAATTTAACCGCTGCATGTTGCCCCGGCATAACATCTGGCATCGGCTGATAACCCTGAGCCACCGACTCACCATCAGCGCTAATCTGCCATTGCAAATCAAACTCAGCCAGATTGGTAAAATCAAAACGATTTTCGACGCTGAATTTTCCCGCAAGGCTATCACTTTCGCTATCACCTTCACTAAAGCGGATCGCCTGATACACCTTCTTCACCTCATACAAATGCGGATGCGGCACACGATCAGGATTCACCAAACCATTATTTAAAAAATTACCATCGCTGGGCAAATCAGGATGAAAATCTTTACCATAAGCCCAATAATTAACACCATCGTCATTGGTATATTGCAACGACTGGTCGACCCAATCCCAGATAAAACCGCCCTGTAATACCGGATACTTTTCAATTACTTGCCAGTAATCTTTTAAATTACCCACCGAATTGCCCATGGCATGGGCATATTCAATCATAATACCCGGCTTTTGTGGATTTGATTCAGCATACTTAATCAGTCGTTCAATCGACGGATACATCGGGGCAAAAATATCGGTGTAATGCTCAGTGCCTGCCGGTTCGTATTGCACTGGACGGGTGCCATCACGTTCTTTGAGCCATTGATAAGTGGCCTCAAATACCTTGCCTTCACCGCCTTCATTGCCCAAAGACCAAATGATGATCGACGGATGATTTTTATCGCGCTCAAACATGCGTTTGGTGCGTTCAAGATAGGCTGGCAACCAGCTCATTTCATTACCAATCTGGGTTTTCTTACTGATGGCCAGCGGATGAGATTCAATATTGGCCTCATCAACCACATACATGCCGTATTTGTCAGTCAAATCATACCAATAAGGATCATTGGGATAATGGCTTGAACGCACTGCATTAATATTGAATTGTTTCATCAACTTAATGTCCAGCTCCATCGATGCCCGGTCGACTACATGACCCTTTAATGGCGAG
>JBLGCB010000446.1:0-5578 GCA_047617105.1 Phenylobacterium sp.
GGGCATAGGGTACTCTATTAGAATATGAAGTTAATAAGTAAGTCGCTGGCGGGTCCAAAAAAGTTCGAACCAAAATAAAAAAATTCAATCTCGCCAATCCAGCGGCAATTATCTACTACACTGATGATAAAGAAGCCGACAAAACATTGATGGTTCGGTGTGGCAGCAAAAAAGCGGCGAGAATCTAGGCTAAGTAAAAAATTATGGCAAATATCATGGGTTTACCAATCACCACCAAACATTTAACCTTGCGCAGCTTGGAGCAGACGGACTGGCCACTATTTTCTCGCCTACACAGTGACTCAGAAGTGATGAAACATGTTGGCGAACCACTGGATGAAACCGCCGCCTTGGCCATTTTTGAGTTGCACTTGTTACCCTGGAAACCAGAAAAACCCGGCTGGTTAACCCTAATCATTGAGCACAATGATGATGACAAACCCCAGGAGGACGCCAATACCGATATAGCCAGCCAAGAGTCCATCGGCATCATTGGTCTAAGAACCCAAAACCTTGACACAGGCATTGTCGAAATGGCTTTTATGTTAGACATTAGCCACAGTGGCAAGGGTTACGGCAGTGAAGCTATCCGCAGCATGATTAACTACGCCTTTTATAACCTCAATTTTCATAAAATCAGCGCCACCTGTTCGGTCCACAATATCGCCTCGCAAAAAGCCCTGATTAAAAATGGCTTTTTAAAGGAAGGTATTTTAAGGCATAACTCGATGGTAGATGATCATTACATCGATGACTGTATATATGGTTTATTGGTGCATGATATGGGGTAAATGGGGTTGTCGTAAGTCCACGCTCATGGTGCGCCAGCTTGTGTAAAAACTCAATATTGGCCGTAGGATGGGTAGAGCCTAAGGCGAAACCCATCATAATTTGGCGATAAACCGCGATATCGTGCTGCGATCGTCAACAAATGATGGGTTTCGCTTCGCTCTACGCCATCCTACGGAAGTTTTGACACAGGCTCGCGCAGTACGCCCCATTACACCACACTGCCGCTATCTTCAAAGAAGTAAAAGGCATCGCGCAATTTCTCCAGATGTTCTTCACCCTGACAAGTGATCTTAACGCAGTACTGAAACACCCCATCACTGCGACTACTACGTACCAGCTTTCCGTTCACCGTTAGCGGCATTTGATTTTTATAATCAATAAAGTCTTTATTGGGCAAGAATATGGTCAGTGTTAACGGCTCGTCATTATTGAGCGGCAAGCTTAATTCTACGCCCAAATTATCGTCGGAAATATTACGGGTAACCCCTTCATAAACCGTATTACCTTGGGAAATTTCCACCCGTAAACAACCTTCGAGACGATGACCTTCACGCCGTTCGCCGGCAAGCCTGTTATCAGCTCGTTGAAACGGCAAGGTGGTAAACTGATCCAAAGAAGTATTCACATTTTCCGTCACCCCATGTAATACTCTGGCAATAATCGACACTGCACCGGCACGACTGCCATCTTCGCGCAAGGTCTCAAACAGTTGGCTCAGTTTGTCCTGCAATAAGCGCAGTTGCTCCATTTGGGTATCGGCACCATCACAAATTTCACCGCTCGACGTACTGATATGGGCAATACTCTCGCCAATAGAATTAATGGCACTGGCAGTGACTGACGCTTTTTCCTGACTCGAATAAACATGGTTGGCCGCACGACCCATGGCGTCAATAGATTGTTCGACCTAAGCACCTTGATCAAATCACTGATTTCTACCGTGGCCTGAGATGTTTTACTGGCCAAAGTACGTACTTCATCTGCGACCACCGCAAACCCACGACCATGCTCGCCAGCGCGGGCTGCTTCAATCGCGGCATTCAGCGCCAGCAGGTTGGTTTGATCGGCAATTTGATGAATAGTATCTGTGATGGCGTAGATTCGTTGACTGGCTTCATCAAGCGCCTGAATATCGACGGAGGTTCGCTTCACTTCATTAACCGACAATTCCATCTCTGCAATGGTGGCATCCACTGCGGCGATGCCGATTTTGGCTTGCTCTTGAGCATCTTGCACAATTTCAGATGCTTCAGTGGCCAAAGAAAGGTTCATCTGTGACGCCTCCAACAATTTGCAGGTGGCATCGCTGACTTCACCAGAGCGATTTTCTTCTTGTTGGCTGGCACATAGTATCTCTTCTGATAATGAGGCCACTTGGAACGACGCTATCCGCATCTGAATACCATGACCTTTGACGGTAGAAATCATATGACTCAATGAAGCACTCATCTCAAAAAATCGGGTTGCCAACATGCCGACTTCATCCCCAGATGAACGAATTTTTTCATCTGAACGACTACTGGCCAGATTACCCTCGGCAATATCACCAGCATCCAGTACCAATAAGCCCAAAGAACCAGAAATCTGGCGACCCAGCCGAGTACCAACTATCGCCCCTACTGATACGGCAAAAACAGCTGTGGCGACCATGATGATATAAACCCAACTCAAAATACTCTCAAGACTGTCAATATCCAGCTCAACCGCTTTTTGTTGGGTAGTGGCCATTTCATCAAGCAGCGCAGAAATATTGCGAATGGCAGGCTCAACATCGCTGTCAAGAATGTGATTGGCGATATTCCATTTTTCACTTAAACGTAAGCGAAACATTTCAATTGATACCGGGGCAAACTGCTCGCGCAACGCCTCATACTTTTTCCAGTACTCCAGCTGCTCTTCGGTCAGCATATCAAGTGTGTCTTCAATTTCAAGATAGGCATCAGTATTAATTTGCCAGTTGCTATCAAACCGGTCTTTGAACACATTTTCACCGGTGATCAGATAAGCCCGTAAACTGCCGACACTAATGGCAAACGCGCCCCGCGAGTCGGCAAGATATTTGAGCAAGGTTTTGCGTTCTTCATCTGCCTCTAGGTCGCCTTCAATTTCAATCATACTACCAAGATGATCTAACATCTCACTGGCCTTGGGGCCAGCATCTTTAATCAGCATCTCTAATGCAGGTTGATTTTCTGGGGTTTGGGCAATAAATTCAATCGCCAGTTGGTCTTCTGAAATATCCAGCAGCGCTTCCTTAATCTTGCCGATCATCTCAATGCTACGGGCATCCATATTATCCGCGACACCATCGAAAAATCTCATCGCCCTATCAATGGCCTGCCACGCCTTTTGGCGCTCAGCAATAAATTTATCTGCCGCTTCTTCTTCACCGCCGAGGATCATATAACCCCGTAACGCCGCCAATGAATGATTCAAGCCATTGACCAAATCTTTACCCGCCATCACAATCGGATAGCGAACATTGAGCACCTGAGACTGACTGGCCTGCATATTGCTCAATTGATAGGCCGTGAGTAAAGTGCTAAAAACAATCGCGACAATGACTCCGCCAAAACCTAAAAAAAGTTTTTTCCCAATGCTTAGTTGCATTTGTTATTTCCCAATAAAAATTTAAACAATGAATACTACATTGACTCTATATGACGTCATCATGACGGACCAATCACCATAATGTGACAAAATTCAATCAGAATACTGACTTGCTTGTGAGTTTTTCACAGTATAGGTTAATTTGTTGATCTTTTATGGTTTATTTTCTTGCTTAAGCGTAAGCTGTCGACTAATTTCAAGTAAGGTAAAAAATAACAACGGAACTCATATGAGCGTTAAAGCAAGTCCCAAGTCACACTCCAAATTTAGCCTTAAAACCATTCCCTTAATCATTGCTATGGGTTTGTCCATGCCAGTAGCATCGTCATACGCTGCCGACTTGGGTACTCCCGATGTCGACGACATTGAATACCCCGAGGATGAAGCCCCCAGTAAACTGGAAGTGACTTTGGGCAAAACCTTGTTTTTCGATCCGCGTCTATCTTTGAATCAGGTGCAATCTTGTGCCAGCTGTCATAACCCCGATCTGGGTTTTGGTGATGGCATGGCTGGTGGTATTGGTACCATGGGTGGCAACCTCGGTCGTAATACCCCGCATATCTATAACCTTGCTTGGAGCACCGCGATGTTCTGGGACGGCCGCATGGATACCCTTGAGCAACAAGCACTGGGTCCCATCGAAGCGGCAGGCGAAATGAACATGCCTTTAAACCAGTTACTGCCTCGCCTCAAAGCGGTGCCTTATTACACTAAAACCTTTAAAAAGGTTTATGGCAGCGAAGGTCTTACCAAGGAAAACCTTGGCCGGGCACTCGCCTCGTTTGAACGCACCATTGTCAGTGATAATTCGCCATTTGATCGCTATATTGCTGGTGATAAAGCGGCCATGAGTCCAGCAGCAATTCGTGGACTGGAATTATTTAAGAATAAAGCCAACTGTATTGATTGCCATGATGGCGTCAATTTCACCGATGATAGTTTTCATAATATCGGCATCGGTGACAAAGACCCCGGCAGAGCCGCCATCAGTGGCGAGAAAAGCATGACTGGCGCGTTTAAGACCACAGGCTTGCGCAATACGCTATTAACCGCCCCTTATATGCATGATGGCTCATCAGCCAGCCTCGAAGAGGTGGTGCAACATTACAATAAAGGCGGTAACCCTGACAAACATCTCGATAAACTGATCAAACCTCTAGGACTCAGTACCAGTGAAGTATTTGATTTGGTTGCGTTTATGGGTGCATTGACCGATCCGGTGGTGATTGAACGCCCGACTATTCCTAAATAATCAGCTATAATACAAAAGCAACGACAAACCAGCAGTTAGTCAGACTGTTGGTTTGTTTGTTTAAACAACCAGCAAGGACTCCAAAACCTATGAAATCAGTTGTATCGACCAAAACGGCACTGTCTGCCTTAGCTGGTGCTTTATTGATGTTTGGCACCACCACCTGTGCATTTGCCGACGTTGTTAGTGGCAAAATCGAATTCAAAAAGAAAGCTCCTTTTACCGGACTTTTGTATGTGCCAGGCAGTGGCAACGCCAATAAACAGCCTGTCATCGATCAGAAAGACAAAGCTTTTACCACCAAAATTGCCGTTGGCTCGCCGAACAACACCATGTTATTCAGCAATTCAGACACCTTTGATCACAACATTTACGCCAACGACAAAAAGCAAAAAGTTAAGTTTGATGTTGGTTTGATGACCCCTGGTAATTCAACCGAGATTAAAATGGATTGGCCTGATGAAAGTTTGGTCCGCGTTGGCTGTAAAATCCATCCTAAAATGCGCAGTTATGTCGCCAATGTGAAAAGTGATCACTTTTACGCTTTCCCGTTTAAAAAGAAAGTAAAGAGTTACGATTTCAGCATCAAAGAAGTCCCCTCAGATAAAGACCAGTTGATCTTGATGATCCCCAAGTATGACAAGCTCACCATTGAGCTAAAAAAAGGCGACAGCAAAACCATTGAAGTCACCCGCAAAGGTAAAGTCAAAGCCAACCTCACCATCACTAGGGCATAAACCGAATGAAATCAATTTCTTTAAAATTACTCTCCATCGGACTGCTTAGCCCGTTAGCATTTGTTTTCACCAGCTCAGCACAAAGCGCTCATCCACAGCTCAAAAACCCTTTTACCATCGCCCAGTTTACACCCGCCAAAGAAAATGCTGAGGTATATGATGATTACCGGGCAAAATGGAATCGGTT
>JBLGCB010000447.1:0-5573 GCA_047617105.1 Phenylobacterium sp.
GATCGTTTAACCTGATAAATATCAATATCAATATCAATATCAATATCGATTGAATATGTGACCGTAGGATGGGTAGAGCGGAGCGAAACCCATCGTTTATCGCCAAATTCCGATGGTTTTACGCATCTTATTGATATCGGCTCTGTAGAAACAAAAATGCCCTGGTGAATATCACCAGGGCATTTTTTTTATTGACGTTTCAAGACGGGCACTACCTAGGCATCGAGAAAGGTCTGTTCTGTTGATTTAACACGAATGGTCTAGCGACATTCGACGACAGTCCAAATCGGTTGCCGACATAAGAACGATTACGGATGTAAACCGTTTGGGTTTCACCCTCTAGCAATGGCACCATCGAGACGGATTCTGTGCTGCCGCTAATGTCAAAGTGAAAAACAGAACCCGCATAAGCGGTGAGTTCTCTAAGCGTTGGAGACACGCCAGAAGCGCCAAGCAGCCTGATATATAATTTATCGTCTACTTGTCTGACGACTTCCATACCCGTCGTCGCACTATGCATTGAGTAATAATCGCCTATATGTGCATCGTCGAGTGCTGGCTGGGTAGGAAAGAAAGGGGGTTCTACCAAGGCGGGCACTTCCATCACTGAGCCAAGCGCAGCCATCGCGGTGTCGGTAAAGTCGGTGTGATCGCCGCTGCTCAATACCGAAATAATGATGTCATCGGCAGGGGTTGCGCCTTTAACCGTCCAAAATATACTGGTATAAGATAATGCATCGCCGCCATGATCAATCATTGGTGTGGTTAACCATTGATCACCGATCATTTTGCCTTGGTCTTTAACAAACAACGCATAAGCGTAATACAAAGGCACACCATCAAGAATTCTGACATGCGGTGAGACCATTTTCTCATGCTGCTCTTCAGACAGTATGCTGGTATCACCATTAAGAATAAACTTGCCCATCTGCATCATTTCGCTTGGCGTGGTCCAAGCATAAGAACCGACTGGTTTCATATAAGGAATAACGGCCACTTCACCGAGTTCTGTTTGTGCAGTGCCGGTGGTACCAGAGCAGCCAGACACCCCTAAGGCATAATTACCATCTAATAACACGGTATCATGATCCATGGTTGCACGGGGCATACCCAAAGGTTCAAACACATGATTTTCGATGACGTTTTCGTAAGGTTGTGCTCTTAAGTTTTCAACCACAGCCCCGACATAAACAAAACCAGGATTACTGTAATTAAAGAACTTGCCAGCAGGGTTCATTTGACCGGATTCTACCGGGTAATCTTGCAGCACAAATTCCATCAATGGCGTCATCCGATGGATACCAGCGGGACCGTCCAGACCTAAGTAATCTTCAAAACCACTTTGGTGAGTCATCAGGTCATCCATGGTGATATCGGCCCAACCCGGGGTGACGCCGGTGGCACCGACCAATCCAGGTAAGGCGACGGTTAAAGATTCATCCAGGGTTAATATCTCTTCATCCACCAATTGCAGAGCGGCAGTGGCGGTGAACATCTTGGTGGTTGAACCTAGCTGAAACAAAGTGTTACTGTCAGGAACGACGGCGCCGCCTTTAATGGTATTACCAAACGCTTCGGCATAGACAATTTCGTCACCTTTCATGATCGCAATTGACACCGCACCGGCACAGCTGGCGGCTAAATTGGTAGTGGCGGTTGCAGTCACGTTAGCGAACGGGTCGACCACCACTGGCGGCGACGTCGGGGCAACAATGACGGGCGGGGCTGCATTGTCATTATCGTTACAAGCAGCTAATAATAGTGTGCTTAAAATGAAAATGTTTTTTTTAAACATAACGTGTTCGGTCCTTTGGGTTTAATGACGAATAAGTGTATTCGAGTGTAGCTTAATAAAATTATTTTGCCTCATTAACGAGCAAGATTAACGCCGTTCAGATGTTTATTGACTGCTGGTCTGATTCGATTTCGTGCCAACGGGTTGTTTCATATTGGCGTCGTCTTTATTTCTTTTGGCCGCATTTTTGCTCTCATTGTCATCGCTCTTTTGTGCGTTCGTGTTATCGACAGGTGTCCTCTGCGGGCCATCGGTATAACCATTACCGAGGATGAGTGGCAGACCATCTTTGGCTGAACCTATCACCACCACTTTGGCATTGGTCGACTTGGCCAGTTCTAAGGTGGCTTCAATGCCTTTCCAGGTTAAGTACTTGTCTGAAATCCCCTTGTTAATGGTATCCTGAAAATCACGTACCCCTTGTGCTTCGATTTTTTTACGTTCTTTTTCTTTGTGGGCAATTTCTAGTCGGTGATCGTATGCCAGCGCGCTTTGTTTGAGCGATTCTTTGTCTTCAATCGCCTTGACCACACGTTCAGGCAAGGTGATGCCGGTAATATAAATATTTTCAAACACCACATATTGCAGCAAACGATCACTGTTGATCTGATGATTACCATCAAAGCTTGCGGTAGACTTGTCACCACGCACATTGTTCAACAAGGTAGACTCTATCGCCTGACGGTGAATAGAGTAGAGTTGTTCTGGTTCGTAATTGGCGAATAACTCTCGGATATGAGAGCCTATTTTCGGCATAACTAGCACTTTAAGGTAATCTGGGCCGACGAATTTATGCAGCTCGCCCAAATTATCCGAATTTGGGTGAAAGCGAAAAGAGACTTCAACATCCACCTTTACCCCGTTTTTACTCAGTGCGTCAAAGTTGGTATGAACTTCAGTGAGACGCATGTTGTACAAAAATATTTTGTCCCAAGGCAACTTAAACCGAGTCCCTTCCCTATAAGCTTTAGTCAGATTGGTACCTCCGAACAGTCTGTGCCACACCACGCCCTGTTGACCTGCGTCAATGGTGACGATTGAAGCAGGAATGGAAGCGATGACGATCATTAGCAGTACGAGGCCAGCCACATAGAGTTCTTGGCTATTTTCTTTGAACCATTTTTTTGATTTAGAAAACATTAAGAATCCCTGTTATATTCGGATTTATCAGCCAGTTTGCCTTCAATAATATGAAAGCGTTCATCAGCACAGTCAAAATATTGTTCATCATGACTAATGGCCAATATGGTGCGCCCCTCAGCCTGTAAGCGTGGTAGAAGCTGCTGATAAAAAATCGCCCTAAAGGTTGGGTCTTGATCCGCCGCCCATTCATCTAAGATCATGATTGGCCGTTTCTCGAGGATAGATACAATTAAGGCCAGCCGTTTACGTTGTCCGGTGGACAAATCCTGGGTGAGAAACTCACCGTCGGCGTAGGCGGTTTTATGGTGTAACTGAAACAACTGAAGCAGATCTTGGGCTTCATTGGGGTCAATATCAAGGCCATAAAATCGTTTAAAAAGATGGAAGTCAGTAAATATGGCGGTAAACAGATTACGGTAACTGGGCAATTCGGCGTCGCGAATTTCTCGGCCATTATATTCTATTTTACCGGATTTTATCCCGTATAGTCCCACCAGTGCCTTAATCAGCGTGGTTTTGCCTGAACCATTACCGCCGGTAAAAAAGACGATTTCATTGGCAAAAATCTCCAAACTGACCGGCCCCATTTGAAAACGCCGCTCACCCTTGTCGTTGGTGAAATAAAAGACAACATCGGTCAGTTTAAGACTTTCAAAAGTGTCCATCTGGTGTACCGGGGTCAGGCCTTGCTCTTGGCCTGAGGACAGTTGATCATCAATATTGTTAATAAAATGAAAGGAGGCGACCGCGCTGGTAAAAGAAGGTAAAACAGCAATGATGGTATTGATTGGGCTGACCAAAAAGATACAGGCAGTAATGATTTTGATCACCGCGCTGGCAAAGTTATCGGCGTCATTGGAAATCAGCGGCAACAGAAAAATCATCCCGGCGATGGTCAGATAAAAAGAGGTTTGGGTGGAAATATAATTGAGCGCCATTTTTTGATTGGCCTCAATACGACTGTCTCTGGCACTGGCAGATAACTTGGCGGTGTGGTCAATCAAACCTATTTCACGGTCTTTATTGAGTTTAACTTCTTTAAAACCTTCCAGTAAATCGGTGATGGCCGTGTAAGCGCTGGTTTCTTTGCCAACCGCTTTTTCGAACAGCTTTTCGGCGACGGCACTGCGTTGTAGCGCGAAGAAAATGGCACAACTGAGAAACACCGCAATCAAGAAAAACGCAGGCATGGATAAATAGGCGATATAGATAAGGGTGAAAGCCAGCAAGATCAAACTTTGGATTGAAATCACCACCGGTAGGGCAGACATAGCAATGACATTGGCATGTTGGTTAATCGCGGCAAAGATATCTGAGCGACCCATTTTTTCGAGTGCTTCGAGATCACAACCGGAGATTTTATTGATCAATTTCAGCCGAATATTATTGACTACATTTTCGACTTCTGTGGTTGAGGTTCGCCAGATGAATTTTTGGGCGATTAAAAAGATCACCACATTGATACCAAACAGCAACAATATAAACATTTCTGCCGCTTGGTCTTCTGCATTGGCGGCTGCGCTGTTGAGCAAGGCGATGAGCAGTACATTGGTACCGCCAGCAAGTGTTGAGTAATAGATGAGTTTGCGTTGTGGCAGATTGGCGCTGGAAAGAAAAAAACGTAATAAATCCATTATGAAAAAGGGCCTAATAAAACAGAACTCAGGCTTCTGTTATTGCAGTTAAAAAATAAAGGAGGCAATGCCTCCCAAATGATGCTTGGTATCCAAAGGTTTTACTCTGTGGGTTTTTTCGCCGCTGCGCGTGTATACAACATCATGACGAGCAGGATAATTAAACCTACCGAAGGCGTGAGAAATACGGATATTAAAAAATAGCCGACAAACCCCAACGGTTGTTTTTTTCCTGCGGCACCAACAATAAAACAAAGGAATATATAAAGCAAAAAGAAGGCTAACATAAGTTGCCTCCTTTAAACTGTATATTTAAGAGTTTTATACGTATCTGTGACATCAAACTACGCAGTCGCCTCTTTTTTGGCCGGAGTGACTTTGGCCTTAACGTTTTTGGCAATGTTTTTGCCTTTTTCGACGGCTTCAGTGAACTTCTCTTTACTGCCTTTGGCATCGAAGTCTTCTTGAGTACCACCCGCTTCAAGGTGAGCAGTCATGACTTTACCAGTCGCATAAGTCGCAGCCGACGCCAAGATAGGCAAAGAAACGCTGGCCAATAAAGGACCAACTACAGGCACGAATTTAAATAAGGTGGCAGCGGTTGCGCCAACCAAAATTTGTGGTGATACACTGCCAAGTAACAAACTGACAGTAGAACGTGCTTTTTTCTCACTGAACGATACGCCGTATAAAGCATAAAGTTCTTTTAACATCATCACTTGGACACTGCCTATGGCAACGATATCCCACAATGGGATTGGAACAGCACCGGCACCAGCGCCCCAGCCCATATACTTACTGACGATGTTATTGGCCGCTTCCTGAGTTTCACAAACCTCATTTTCAGCGGATGTTGCAGCAACCTCTTCTGTTGCTGCTGATGATTCAGTGTTTTCAGCCATTTTCTAATTCCTCACTTATTAAAGTAACGCAATTAATATTATACAAGTTCCCAACGCAGTTAAGCGTCTAAATCTAGTTGATTAGTATTGGTAAGTCAA
>JBLGCB010000448.1:0-5565 GCA_047617105.1 Phenylobacterium sp.
ATAGCGATTTAATCCGCCGCCCAACGTGCCAATCCACAATACCCCTGCTGAATCGATAGTTAAGGTATTAATGCTATTACCTGAAATTGAATGGGCATCATCGGGGTTGTGGCGAAACACTTTAAAGCTGTAACCATCATAACGGTTAAGGCCATCCTGAGTGGCAAACCACAAAAAACCTTTGCGGTCTTGAACAATGCTCAATACAGAAGACTGCGACAGGCCATGTTCGACTGACAAGCGATCGAAACGCGTCACAGCGCCCTGAGTGACAAAAGTCATCAGCAACATCAGTAACATCAGCAACGACAGCAAGGCAATCATCAAGCGCATAGGATGGATTTTTTTATTAGGGGTTATCGTTAAAGTGTAAGCATAGCCCAGCCATAATGCACGGGCTAAATGATAAATGTCACTTATTAAATACCAAACCCGTTGTCGCCCAAGAGGTTGAAAAAGGAATTGGTCAACCCCAGGTACTATTTGAGACTGTAAATAAGTCAATAAAGGAACTTTAGTGCCATAGCCACTGTGCAAATGGTTTTTATCTTCATTAAAGCTCACGTCCAGTTGCCAATGAAGCTTATTCTCAACATACCAATGACTTCGAATGGCACGAGCTATAAAGTTCGCATCTTCGTCCTAATATTAGCCACTCGACATCATCGCAAAGCCGTACATCACGCTGCTCCACCCGCCCATGACCGCCATCAACGAGGAATAAATAAAAAAGGGAAAGTTAAAAGTGCAGCAAATAACCATTTTTCGTCAGCCTAGCCTGTGCCTGCCAGGATTTTTTGATCAGTTTAAACCCGTAAGCGTTGGTAAAAACTGTTCTTTTGTGTCACTATTTATTTGAGGTTTTTTAGTGAGTCAACACCAAAAATCATATCACGAACAAGGCCTTTTTATTTTGAAAAACAGTGGGTTATTGGTTTTTTCATTGCTTACTATTAACTTCGGAACTTGAGTTAATCAACAGCTAAATAACCCTCAATCTTATTTGCCTGATCAGCCAAAAATAATCTAGGAAGAAATTAATGAAATTGAGAAAAATATGTCGTTTTTGTGTTTTTGCAGTTGTTACAACTTGCACGACTCAAATACAAGCAGAGCAAACTATTACCCCCAACATGACAGTCAATGCGCAATATCCAAGTGGTTTTGTCTATGGCAACAATAAAACAACAGTAAAATTTACAGGTAAAGTCACTAACTGTGGTCCTCTTTGTAAAATCAGAGGTAAAGTTTACAATGCGGCAGACCTCAACCAGACTAAATTCAATAAACTGGCAGGCAATGAAATACTGCAAGGCACAGATCAAAAACGCACTTATACTTTTGAATGGGAATGTCCACTAGATCCTAATAATGTCTTTACTGATTGTCTGATTGAATTAAAGCGCGGCACCTCCATTGAAAGACAAGTATTCTCATACATTGCAGGCACACCAGCAGTCAAAGGCAGCAAGTTACCCGCAGTACTAGACTTAATATTGTTACAGCAATTTTTCGATTTTGTTAGTGACGAAGCCTCGCTCTTTGTTGACAAATTTCAAAATGATCTCATTTACGGCTGGGATCATACTAAAAGCTCTGGCGACAACAATAGCCCATTTAAAGGTCTTGACCCGTTATTACCATTAGAAAATAATATCGATCTTGGCAGTACCAGACCCAGCATTGGCGGTGCTAGCGTAACTTGGAGTTCTACAGAACTAAGAATGTATCCTGAAGGCAGTGGGCCAGAAAAACCCACCTTAACACAAAGAATAATACTTGGTCTTTCAGAAAAGGTATCCAAACAATTAGGTGCTCCTGTACCCAAAGACCAAAAAGGCGTTCTGGCCATTGGTAAAACAAACCTTGATATGCAACTCAACGCTTCCACCAATCAACTGGATATGTCATTTGGTATTGAAGGTAAAAAAGGTATGGACCCCGTTGATCGAGCTAATAAACCAGCTATATTCTTTCAAGGTCAAAGATGGACACTTTCAGGTCTTGGTTTAGCAATAAACAATGCCTCTGGCAGTCGTTGCTGGGGCGAAGTTGAACCATTCGCTATCAATAATATCGGTCTTAATGCCAAAATTGGCCAACCAAATGAGATGTGTAAATCGATCGGACCAGATCATAATCAATGGTTTATGTTGGATATCGGCGCTCAAAACACACGATTAAAACTCAGTGATAGGTTAGTCAAAGTAAAATGCCAACTTGGCATCGCCCAAGGCATTGCCAATATCATTAGAGGAAAATGGGTCGAATCTCTTGCCAATACACTTATTCCAAAGGTAGTACCACAATGCGTTGGACTAATGCCAATTGATACGATTTTTGGCAAATCCGGCGCTGTTCCTTCATTTAATGGTTCAAAAATGCTAAACGTAACCAACTTCGGCAACGATAAAGGCGCTTGGTCATCTTTGAACTTAACCGTGGGCAGCATTAACAACCCTTTAGTGCCTTCACTCACCAATTTTCGTCGCTCACCGATTGGCAATTACAATCAACTCATCGCCGACCACAACAATAAACTAAAAAACCACCAGTTAATGAAAAATGCCAATATAGCTGTCGATATTCGCGAAGATGCACTCAATTATGCAGCATTTAGGTTAGTGCAAGAAGGTGTATTAAATAGTTTTGAAGTTTTTGACTTTAAAACACTTTTTCCAGGTTGGAGCTTAAGGTACATTCGCAACAAAATGGATAAAGTAACATTAACCGTAAAAACACCGCCAGTTTTTACCATAGATGAGTCAAAAAACCAGCTAATGATGCATTTTCGCAACCTAATGATTTCAATCAAAGGAAAAAACGGTAGTGATGTTGCCACTTATAGTATCGGTGCAGATATCGCTTTGAATGTAGAAATCAGCCAAGAAAAAGATGGTGAAGATTATTTAAGCTTTAGAATCAATTCTCGCCAAACCGATATTCTACCTATTGTTAAGATTTTGGGCGCTAACTTTTTAACAGAGCTCAATAGCTCCGGCAAATTGGATAATGCAGTAAGTTGGGCTGCCGAGTATTTCCTCAATCAAATGAAAATAGCTATGCCTGATATTCAAATTCCAGGCTTACCTGATGGTGCCACGGTCAAACTTAAACAAACAGTTATCGGCAAACATGTCAATCCATCGGCTCCACCGTCGATTTATCTAGCATTGGATGTTAAGCGCAAATAACCCTTCAACCAGTTGGCGAGTCCATGGATGGACGACGAGGCTCCCCTCATGGGTGCCTTAATTAGTTCCTGTATTTCCCCATTTCTGGCCAACTTTGCCTGCGCGCAACTGCCGCTCATTTCAAGTTAAATAGCTGGATGGCAAGGTTATTTAGCCCCGACCGACCTCGGCATCGCCACCCAATGTGCCAATCCACAATACCCCTGCTGAATCGATAGTTAAGGTATTAATGCTATTATCTGAAATCGAATGGCGATCATCGGGGTTGTGGCGAAACACTTTAAAGCTGTAGCCATCATAACGGTTGAGGCCATCCTGAGTGGCAAACCACAAAAAACCTTTGCGGTCTTGAACAATGCTCAATACTGAATGTCACTTATTAAATACCACCAAGAAAAGGTGATTTAATTCTGATTCCTAAACAGCGGACCATATCTTTTCGGGTTTTTATAGTTTCAAAAATGCGGAGGTCGCTGCAAAGACCTCGGCGGTTTGAATAAAAGGGGCTGTATGGCCGTTATTGCCCTTAAGTATAACCACTTTACGCTTTAATGTTTTGGCCAAAGCGATAGAACTTAAAGGGTTGACCAAATGATCCTGATCAGAAATTATCATCAGCAAATCGGCCTTAATCAGACGCTGAATATTGCTAGGAAGCACACCGGCACTTTTATAAATATCATGTTTAATCATCGCCTTTGCACTGATCATATAATCCATGCCATTCTTCATATTTTGATACTTTTGTGCCATATATTGTTGCAGCTTATCAGGGTCTACACGCTGTGCAAAATCCGTTGGGGTAGTCGCGTGCATATAAAAGATATCATGGGCTTTTTTAAGGGCGAAATCCTGTTGTTGTTTGTCAGTACCAGCGTTGGTTATCAAGTCGACTTGGGTTTGCCAAACCAAAATATCAAATGCCGATTGCTTGGGGCTGCCAACAATAGCAATGACTTTGTCCATAAATGTTGGATAAGCAACCGACCACTCATGAGCCTGCATTCCCCCCATTGAGATACCAATAACGGCCTTTAAATGGTGAATACCAAGATGTTTGACCAGCAATTCGTGCTGGGTATTGACCATATCGCGAATAGTGATATCTGGAAAGTGGCGGGTATTGGATGGCGAAGACGATACCCCATTGGCAAGGGCGTCGACCACAATGACATATAAACCCTTGGTATCCATACTGTTGACCAATGTGTTGGCAGTAAACAAATCCTCACTGGTGCCGCCAAACCAAGTTGGCCATAAAACCACATTACTTTTGTCGGCGTTAAGCGAGCCAAACGTTCGGTAGCCAATAATACAACGCCGAATCTGTGCTCTGCTGGTGGTTTTATAATCGCCGATATTGACAGTATTTAATTCAGGGATGGTATTGGCGAAAGTGTCACCAGTCGAGCAGACCAGCAGTACCAATACCAGCAGCATGGAGAATATGATTGGTTTTATTATTTGCATTATAAGTGCCTTTTATTGTTTGTTATTTCAGATGGCAACCTTTACATCCTAAGGCGGTGACTGACGCTTCATGATATGACGACAAGTTAAGGTAACCTGATTTACAGACATAAAAAAGATCGTTATTGTAACGACCTTTTTATTGTTTTTTGTCTTGTATATCACCCGGTCTAAGAAAATCCAGAGGCAAGTCTCAAAGGTTAAAATTCACTATTGCAGACCTGACGCCGAGTTTTATTTTATGGACGCTCTGGTCCGGGGCAACTACTTATGACCTAGCACATGCATTCGTATAAAGCGCCATTGGACGAATCCTCCTGTGGCTCAGTGAGTTCAGGGGCCAAAGGTGGAATAGGAACGGACGACGAAAGACTTCTTTCGGCCCATGAGAGCAATTTCAAATCCCCAAGTATCGCGGCCAACTGTTGTTCAAAAACAAATTTATCCCGTATTTGATTTGAAAATGGCCTCCGGCCACCTTTGCAATTCAATTGGAACTGCGGATCCGGAGTAAAGTCTTCAGCATAAACGCCGAAAAACTTCAGGCCACAAGCATTATAAAATGGACCACCCGGTGGCGCCCGCCAAAATCTGGTATATGTATCGCGTCCTCCGCAAATGGGTTCGTCCATTCGCTCCCTGGTAACCTGTGAAGTTGAGGCCATCACCTCAAACAGAAACTCCCGATTTAGCGGTTCCGGAACGTTTTTAACGGCTTTACGGCAGTCATCAATAGTCATCTGTTTGATATAATCACGCAACTGGATTTTCTGCACTGGGAGTCCGTCAAACTTTTCGCGAGGAAGCAAAAATGGATGCAGAGCAGGAACTACGTGCGCCGGATTGGTCATATCTTCAACGAAGTGATGCAGACTGCCGATTTTAGTATACAAATCCGCTT
>JBLGCB010000449.1:0-5559 GCA_047617105.1 Phenylobacterium sp.
TGATATGGTCAAAGGTGTCTTCTGCTGGAAACACAAAGCCGATTTCAGGCTGACCAATGTCGTTGGTACCATGTTCAATCAAAATATGCGTGACACCGGATTGGCCTAATACATCGCGGTCAAAACGCGCCATGGCACTAGGGCCAAAGATACTGGCATCCGCCAATAAACGATTACCAGAAATGGCCGAATTGACCACACTGCTGCGTTTAAATTTGGGGGTGTCGAGCAACCTGCGCGCCAGTTCACTGGGGTAGTTGTTGGAAGCATCTAAATCAGCACCAAAACCATCGGTTAATGAAGCGCCAACGGTGACAATGGTTCTGGTTTTGTGATGAGCCAATACATCAACACCACTGGTGAAATAAGAGACATCAACAGTGGTATGGGCTGGCATGTCTTCGCTGTTGGTGGCATCGCCAGAGATCGATACGTACGAGGTTTTATTCGATACGTCATCAATGGTGGGCAACGGTGACTGACCAGCGATAAACAGGTTGATGGCCAAATCGCTGTCGTTTTCGACGTCCATTTCTACCGGGTCACTGAAAATATCGGCGCCCACCGGAATAATGATGGTCGATTCGCCACCGAAGGTTAAGGTGTTTAACGTGCCTGCGACAATAGATGAACCGGTATCTCTGACACCAACGCTGGCGGCATCTATGGTTAATGGCGTATCACCAAAAGTGTTTGAAACTCGAACCCGAATTTTTTCACCACCGAGGCTTAAATGAACGATGCTGCGCAGGGTTTGATTATTGAGTGATTCGGCAACAAAGGGGGGGCGGAAGATTGCGCTACCCTGAGGACTAAACGCAAAGCTGGCTGCCCATTTTTGCTGTTTTATGTCATGACCGTGGCCATGGTCGGCGGCTTGGGCTGATATTGACAGGGTGCTGGCCAGTAATATTGAAGAACAGATTGCAGCGACTTGTTTGATTTGAAAACGCATAATTGATTATCCTTAGAACATTTGAACACATAAGAGGATTTGTGAAATCCAGATATCGTTTTTGATCAATGAGACCAATACGACGAGCAAAGTCTTCCTTAAATACACGCTGAGCATGATATAGAAACATTGTTTAAAAAGCAACCAGCCATTTATCGCATGGGTTTTACGTTAGGGGTAATCTGACGGTAAATGTGGTGCCAACGCCCAACGCAGACTCAACCAATAGCTCGCCTTGATGTTTTTGCACAATGTTAAAGGATATCGACAAACCCAATCCGGTACCATGATCAGCGTCTTTGGTGGTATAAAAAGGCTCAAATAACTTGCCTTTGGTTTCTTGCGTCATGCCGCTGCCAGTGTCTTTGATGGTTACTTCTATTATCGGTTTGTCGATGATATTGAGTTGGCGACAACCAATGGTGATTTGCCCCAGTGTTTTGGATTGACTGGTGTGTTGTTGTTCTTTGATGGCATCGCAGGCATTGACAATCAAATTCATAAATACCTGGTTAAGCTCAGCAGGGTAACAAAGCAACTCTGGTTCAGGCGTCTGTTCAAATTCAAATTGGCTGACAAAGGTGGTGATTTCGAAGTAATTGGTTTTGATTAAATGGATGGTGGATTGCAATAAGTCAGTGATTCTGACCGACTTTTTATCAGCAACGGTGAGTTTACTAAACGATCTTAAATCTTGGATAATGGTTTTGATTCGCTCTGTGCCATTTTGAATCGTGTTCAAATGGCCATAAAGCGGCTCAAATTGCTGTTCAAAAGCGGTTAATACGTCCTCATCAGCATCGGGACCGGCCAATTCGATCAGAAACTGCTGGAAATGTCCAAGATCGACTTCGAGGTTTTGACTGCTAATATTGACAAAATTGGTCGGATTATTGATTTCGTGGGCCACGCCAGCGGTTAAAGTACCTAACGAGGCCATGGTTTCAGATTTCACCATTTGTTGCTGTGCCTCGATGATTTCGCGATTTTTTTGTTCTAATTGGTCTGCGCTTTGCTGTAGTGCTTCGGTGCGCTGCGCCACTTTGTCTTCAAGGCTGCGGTTGATGTCCAGTAATTTTAGGTGGGTTTCTACCCGTGCCAGTAATTCATGTTTGGCCACTGGTTTGCTGAGAAAGTCATTGCCGCCGACGGCAAAACTGTGCACCACATCTACCTGCTGATTTTTGGCGGTTAAGAAAATCACCGGTAATTCATTGACCGACCAGGTTTTGCGTAATGTCTCACACACCTCATAACCGGATATGATGGGCATCATTACATCCAGTAACACCAAATCAAATGGGCCGTCTTGTTCTAGGGCGCGCAGTGCCTCTTCTCCCCCGGCGGCTTCGGTTAGGTGATAGCTGTGTTCACTTTGCTCTGATACGTGCTGCGACAGATGATTGCGCAATACCAGCCGATTAATGGGTTCGTCGTCGACCAGTAATAGGCGAAAGCCGTGGCTACCGTCGTTTGAAGGAGACATTGTTGACAATACAGGGTTTGCCTGTGCGGTAGCGTTCGTTAGTTGCTGTGATTGCAGCCGCGCCATTGCCTGATTAGTGGTGCTGTTGGCCAGTGGTTTGCCATCACTGATGGGTAAGCTAAAGCTAAAGGTTGAGCCTTTACCCGGCGTTGATGTCACTTCTATTTGGCTACCATGCAGGGCGATCAATTCTTTGCTGACCGCCAACCCAAGTCCGGTGCCGCCATAACGTCGGGTAGCACTGCCCTGAACTTGTTTAAAGGATTCAAAGATTTCGTCAAATTGATTTTCGGCAATGCCAATACCGCTGTCTGTTACGCTGATGATGAGTCTATTGTGGTGTTGTTGCGCACTCACCTCGATGCTGCCCTGTTCGGTAAATTTCACCCCATTGCCGATCAAGTTATAAAGAATTTGTTGTAATCGTTCTTCATCGGCTTCCACAGCGGGTAAGTGCTCGCTAATATTGTTGATTAAAGTGAGCTTTTTATCACCGACCAGGTGTTGTGACAGCGCAAGAACAACATCGGTGATATTGTGAAGGTTGACGGGTTGGGCGTGTAAGGTCAGGGTGTGACTTTCGAGTTTGGCAAAATCGAGAATATCATTGATCAGATTGGATAAACGCCGACCACTGGAGACCACCATGGCCAGTTGCTGATTGGTTTGAGGGGACAGTTGCCCGGTGACCCCATCCATTAGTGACTCGGCCAGACCAATAATGCCGTTGAGTGGGGTGCGCAATTCGTGAGAGGTATTGGCCAAAAACTCATCTTTGATTTTATCCACTTGCTTGAGTTGGTCTAGCATGGTGCGTTCGTTTAAGCCTTTTCTGCGCTCATTTACAATATAAATGACCAACAATAACAGGGCTGTTACCACCATCACGTAAAGGGTATAAGCCCACCAAGTTTGCCAGGGTGGCGGTAAAATGGTGATGTGTAGTGATTTGTCTTGTGTATTCCAATAACCATCGCTATTGCTGGCTTTAACCCGCAAGGTGTAATCGCCGGATGGGATATTGGTGTAGGTGGCCCGCCGGTTTTTGGCATCAGAAGTAAACCATTTTTCATCCCAGCCTTGTAACTGATAAGCATATTGGCTTTTCATCGGACTGCTGAAATTCAGTGCGGCAAAGGTAAATGACATCAGGTTTTGTTGGTGGGTGAGGGTGATACTGGCGGTATCATTAATGGTTCTACCAAGGCTGCCCTCGCTTTCTTTAGCACCAGGTTTGACCAGCACAGATTGATTGTCCAGCTGAAAGTCAGTCAATACCACTGTTGGTGGTTGGCTATCATCGATGATACTTTCAGGGTAAAAGCGATTAAAGCCATTGATGCCGCCAAAAAATAGTTCACCATCGGAGCCCTTAAAAGCTGCTCTAGGGTTGAATTGGTTACTTTGCAGGCCATCATCGGCGGTGAAGTTTCTGAACTGTTCGGTGAGTGGGTTGAATCGACTCAAGCCCTTGTTGGTACTGAGCCACAAGTGGCCTGTTCGGTCTTCAAGAATGCCCATGACACTGTCATTGGCTAGGCCGTCTTTTTCTCGGTAGTGTTTGAATTGGTTGCTTTTTGAATCGTATTTGTTGAGTCCGCCCATGGTGCCAATCCATAATGTGTTTCGCGCATCTTGGTAGATGGCCGTGACATCATTGTGACTAAGGCTGTGGGGGTTGCTAAGCTGGTTGGTGAAATGGCGAAAGTGCCCGGTTTGCTCATTATATTGGTTTAGGCCACCTCTGGTGCCAATCCACAGGAGACTTGTTTTATCTTCGTAGATAAAGGTTACGTCATTATTATTTAAGCTGTGAGGATCTGATGGGTCATATTTGAAGTGGTTAAACTGCTGATTTCGGCGCTCAAAGCGATTGAGTCCACTACCATAACCACCAAGCCAAAGCTGGCCGGCAGAGTCTTCATAAAGCGTTAATAAAAGATCTGTGCTTAGGCTGTAAGGGTCGGATGGGTCATGTCTAAAATGTTTGAATTGATTGCGTTGGACATCATATCGGCTTAGTCCACTGCCGTAAGTGGAGACCCAGGTTACGCCTTTTTTATCTTTTAAAACATGATTTACATGGTTATTACTTAAACTATGGGGGTTAGAGGTTTGGTGTTGTAAATGGGTGAGTTTTTGTGTTTTGGGATCGTAACGGTTGATGCCTCCATTTGTTCCTATCCATAGCTCGTTGTTATCATCCTGATAGATACTATTTACATTATTGTGGCTTAGACTGTTGGGGTTTAACGGCTGGTGTTTGAAATGGCCGAAACGGGTTTTGCGGGTATCATATTGATTGATGCCGCCAGTCGCAGTGCCCACCCAGATTGTGCCGTTGGTGCTTATCAGTACTGATTGAACTAAATTATCATTTAAGCTCAAAGGGTCAGAAGCCTGATGTTTAAAATGACTAAATTGCCCTGTTTTGGGATTGAATCGATTGAGTCCTCCGCCATAGGTACCAATCCATAATATCCCGTTGGCATCTTCATTAATGGTTCTTATCCGGTTATTGCTCAAACTGTTTGAGTTGTGCGGGTCATGTCGGTGGTGGATAAAACGCTGACTTTTGCGGTCAAACCTATCCAGACCACCGCCATCAGTGCCAATCCAGAGCCTGCCCTGGCTATCTTCATAGATAATCCAGATATTATTAAGGCCTAAACTGTCAGGGTCTAGTGGGTTGTGTTTGAATGAGGCGAATTGATTGGTTTGGGCATTATAGCTGTTCAAGCCACCACTCAAGCTGCCGAACCACATTATGTTCTGATGATCCTTGTAGGCAGTCTTGGCACTATTGTTACTTAAGCTGTGAGGATTGGACGAGTTATGTTTGAAATGGGTAAAATTCTCTGTTTGTTTATCAAACTTGTTGAGCCCGTCGTCCCAGGTGCCAATCCAGAGGGCTTGCTGGTGATCCTCGTACATGAATGAGATTGAATCACCGCTGAGGCTGGAAGGGTTTGAAGTTTCATGCCTGAAATGCTTAAATTGCTCGGTTTGTGGATCAAACCGATTGAGCCCACCGCCTTCAGTACCGAGCCAGATGAAACCTTGTTTATCCTGATAAAGCGATCGGATTAAATTATTTGAAATAGAGTTCGAGTCTGCC
>JBLGCB010000450.1:0-5549 GCA_047617105.1 Phenylobacterium sp.
TCAACATTAAGCTTGGCACCAGACAACTCCTGGCACAGATACATCGCCAGTTTACGCGCTTAATTCCCTTTCTGCGGGCCTTTGATTGTTTTTCTAATCTCGTCTGAGTTCGTGTTGTAAAAGGCTGCAACACCTTCAGTGACCGTTTCCATCGTTAAATTGGGCTGGATGACACGACTTTTGCCCTCAACGGTAAGTTCCGGTAGCAATTCATCGTATACCCATTCTTCAGGTCATCAGATCAGAAGTAACCAGGGTCTACCATTGAAGAGTCAAAGGGGTCAAGTCGCTTGTTTAAGGAGACTTTCCAACCCGAGCAGCAAAGCCCCCATAACCCTCAATTATCAATGAAAAACCAAAATATAATCATTCAAAATAAATCAAACTTACCCCTAATAATTTAGCATGTTAATTGGTCAAAACACCAAACCCAAACTATAATTATATACAGCAGTGAATAAAAACACACCACAAAAATAGGAGATCATCTATGCCCAAATAAATAGCCAAATCATCTGGCAAAACCAGTAAAATAAAAGTCGCTGACCCAAAGTGCTCTAACACTCTAAGCCAGCTAATCAAATCCTCAACCTCCAAAGGGGAGATTGTTTTGAGTGCTGGTTAATGGAAGGGGGATCAGGTCACGTCGTCAACAAACAACTGTTTCATACGCATGTTTGTTGACAACCCAACTTGACCTCCGACTTTCAACAAACCTAAATCATCAGCATTAGAATTCAAACTAAATTCCCCCCAATGGAAAGGTTATATTATGTCTGTACATGATGGATGTTATTGACTTAAAAACAATGTAAAATCGCTACAATTGTAAAATAAGCTAAATAATGAGGAGCGTTGCTGATGCCTATAACCCCGGAACAAATTGATATTTGGCGAAGTGCCGCATCAGAATCACAGAAGCTTGAATTTAAGGAGGCAAAGAAACAGTTCGATAATAAAAAACTGTATAAGTATTGTGTTGCTTTGGCAAATGAAGGCGGTGGACATTTACTGCTGGGCATTGCTGATAAGCTGCCCAGGAACATAGTGGGCAGTCAGGCTTTTGGTAATATCATTGATATGGCGGCCAAGCTCTTTAAAGCCGTTGGTTTTAGAGTTGACATTGAAGAGGTTCTGCACCTTGATGGTCGGGTCGTGGTATTTTCAATCCCATCACGACCAAAAGGCACGGCTTACCATTATGAAGGTGCGTATTTAATGCGCTCAGGTGAAGAGCTTGTGGCGATGAGTGAAGATCACCTTAGAAAAATTTTCGCTGAAGGCCAAAAGCAAAGTAGCTTTGAAAGTCAAATCGCTTTGGCTGAACTGGAAGCCGCTGATGTTATAACACTTCTTGATACGCAGGCTTATTTCGAATTAATACAAATGCCTTATCCGGTGGAGCGTGCTGCTGTGCTTGATCGTTTTCTTAGAGAAAAACTGGTTGAAGCGCAAGGAGGACATTACGCGATTACTAACCTTGGGGCTTTATTGTTCGCTAAAAATTTAGACGATTACAGGGGATTGTTTAGAAAGGCTGTTCGGGTGACAACATACGATGGTAACAGCAAATTAAAGACTAAAAGAGACCTTATTGACAAGAAAGGTTACGCCACAGGTTTTGGCGGATTTATTGATTATATTGAAAGTCAACTGCCTGCCAATGAAGTTATTGGCAAAGCACTGCGTGATTCTGTCACCATGTATCCTTTGATTGCCATTCGAGAATTGGTTGCCAATGCGTTAATCCACCAAGACCTTGATTCGAAAGGTAACGGGGTGTCTATTGATATTTATGATAATCGAATTGAAATTAGTAATTATGGTCTGCCCAGTATTGAACCAAACCGCTTTATTGACGAGTACCAATCGCGTAATGAGCATCTGGCTGATTTGATGAGAAGATTAAGAATATGTGAGGAAAAAGGCAGTGGTATTGACAAAGTTATTAGTCATGTAGAAAGTTGTCAGTTACCACCGCCGGATATTCATGCTGGTCAAGTCAGAACAATGGTGACGCTTTTTGCCTATCGACCATTTGGTGAAATGGACTCAGATGACAAACTCAGGGCTTGTTACCAACACTGCGTTTTACGCTATATTTTGGCTGAAAAGATGTCCAATCAAAGCTTGCGAGAAAGGTTGGGGTTGACCAGCAGACAATCAGATATTGTTTCTCGAATCGTTAGTATGGCTGTTGATGAGGGGTTAATTAAATTGTCAGATCCAACCAATAATTCCAGACGTTATGCCAAATATATTCCTTATTGGGCATAAGCTTTTTCATTTGCAAGCTAACGCTCATCAACTGAGGGAAATAATTTAAATCCAATAAAATCAGTATGTTGCCATTTGATCGCAAATGTCATTAGAGTATCAATGTTATTTGCAAGCTAATGTACATTAGCGGAGAGAAATAAATAAAGTTCAATAAAATCAGTACGTTGCCATTTGATCGCAAATGTCATTAGGATATCTATTTTAAGCTAATGCGCTTTAATTATAATTCGGGTCAAAGTTAAAAAGGCAAAGGGGGTCTAATTAACGGGGTCAGAGCCCGATTAAATTAACTTATTGATTTACTTGAAAAAAATTGGTTATATTGGGCTCTTTATCGTTATCGGGCTCTGACCCCGAAAATATTTTAATTGAATGACCTTGTTAATTTTAATCTACTACTTCTACATACCCGCTATAAGCATAGCCTGAACATGACACCGATGGGTTGCACGCCTTCACTCTGTAACGGTATGAGCCTGATTGTGATTTACCACTGACAGGACACAAAAAGAACATATCTTGCCAAGTAGCTCTTGTTCTTGTGCATATTTTTGAATAAGCATCGCCATTAAAAGATTCCTCTAACTCATAAACAGTGCCATCTACCGAGCCACCAGCTTGCTCAATTGTTAGCGTAAAACTTTCATTTTTAGCTAAGTTATAAGCCGATGATGTTAAACTTCTGGGATACGCTGAAAATGTGTAAGCTAGCCCTCTTTGAGTAGGGCTATAGTCACTACAGCCACTATTATTACAAGCTTTATACCTGATGTAAAAATAACCATATGTGCTACGTATATTTACCGTTTCAGTTGTATTCCAAGTGGTCGCCACTTTGGAATAATCAATTCCATCATCACTATAATAAATTTCATAATAATCGGCTAAAAAAATAGGGGCAATACCCACAGTAAGAGTTGAGCCAATAACTTGGTAACCTCCACCAATGAACGAAGTAGCGCTGGTGGGTGTGCTTGGAATATCTAGATCTGGCTGTATCACTACACCAGGTGAAATTTGAGACCAAGAGCCACAATAGTCTTGGGAGTCACAACTTTTTACACGATAACGAAAATTACCGTTTTCCTGGTTGGGATAGGTCGCTTGGCTAATGGTTAAAGTTGTTGCATTTTTAAAAGCAGACCAATTAAAACTAACCTCTTTGATATAATGATGTGCCCCTTCAGCGTCATCCCAATCAATGGTAATCGTATTACCGTTTGACATTGTAGAGTAAACATTCTTCGGAATTTCTGTGTAAAATACTTCGTAGTTAAAGAGTTTATGCTTCAACGAATTCGTCCAATTAGCTGTAACATGTGTCACAAGTTTTAATTTTGCCTCTCCGACAGTTAAAACGTCAGCTGGATTGCTATTTGTGTCAGTAAAAACAAACTCATCACCCCAATGAGCACTACTCCCTTGAATAGAAGAGTTTAAACGCTTTGTTACGTTATTGATGGTCAGGTCGGAATCTATCTTTTCAGCTCGGCTCGAATCATTCATAAAACCGACATTCCATAGTACCCGAGTGATTTCTCTGCTGCTGTCTACATTTCCTGGATTAATCAAATCCATTAATCCTGAACTCGGAAAATGATGAAAGCCAGTCGTTATTGTGCCAGAACCATAAGGATAACTACTTTGGGTATAACTCTCTTCAGCTGCAAATGTACTAGCTGATGCCAGTAAACCAAGCGCTATTAATGTATTATTTTTTTTCATTTGATTTTCACTTATTTTAGTATGTATAACAGGGCCTGATTGCTTATTCAATAATCAACGATTTTAAACGTTTGTTAATCAAATGACCCCACCTTCTATTTTAAAAGAGAGAGACCGCATAAGTTGCTTGACCCCTTTCATTTGCAAAACTGCTGACTAGACTATCAATATTTTCAGGTCCTACAACCGTTGATTATTGACAGTTTTACCTGTTGTGAAATTAGCGTCTGAAGTTCGTGGAGAAAAACTCTACCGCTCAAGCTATCCAAATCATCGGTATTCAATAAAAAACCAATAATTTCATATAGTTAAGTGAAGTTTTTGGCAAGGGAACTGTTGTTGATTGGGGAAGAAAATTCACAAACATGCGTTATTGCCTACAACAAGGAGGGGATATATCTTACAGCCTAATGAGTGAATGTCTGGGCGGAGGAGTTTGCTGACCAAAACTCAGGGATCAAAGGGAAAAGAGCGGGGTCTACGAAATGTAGGGTTTTCGATTTTAATCGGAATCTTTGCTGCGATATAACAGCAACTTCGTCGTATTGGCCATAACGAATAAGGTTAGATTGCATAACCAGAGTCAAGTCTTGCTATCATACATTTTCAGAGTAAATCGGAATATATAATTGCAAAACCAGACCCGGCGTAATCAAAACAACCATGGGATAGTCACCTTGTCTACTAACGATGCAACCAAAGGAAAGAAGATACTTTTTAGTGAGACTCCCTGCTGACTCTGCAATGCTTGGCTTGTCGAAAATGCTTCCGCGGAAGCATCTTTATTTTGCATACAAAAACAGCAGGCAAAGTCATAAAATCAAAAGGAACAGGTTACTGGCAATATGATTGTTTATTTTTCAACAAACCACCACAAACACATGGCAGACTCTCACCATAAAGACTATAATTAACACAGTGTACGATAAAAAACCGACCACATTAATCAATCATTAACAGGAGATTGCCTATAAGTTGATATACAAATGACATAGCAGCGAACATAGAAATAAGCGCAAATGAAAAGACGCTGACAAGAGGTATCTCACTACCCCAAGCCAGCTAATCACAGCAATCGACCTAATCGACAGGAAGATCATCATGACTACTAAGATGTTTACACGTCTCGTGCCCGACGTCATTAAAATATTGGCAAAGCCCTTGTCAATCGCACAAAAATCGATCCATTTGGCCCAAACGACACCAAGGGTTGACCTTCACCATTGTTTATATCGCCATTTATTGGGGGTGAACTAATGGACTATTCCCATACCAATACTCATACCAGTTCTCATATCTATAGAAGAGGGGCTATAACAGAAAAATCCCAGCCAGCCATTATGCAAAACCCTGACGAACTATTATTACAAGCACAGCTGCGCGAAAAACATGTACTGGCGTATTTGCGCGATATAAAGGTTTACAACAATAGTCTGCTGGCTGAAAAGAATGGCCCGTGTCATCGACCCTGGTTGTTTAGCGATTACACCGACGCTGATACGGTTTATAAAAAGACCCTTAAAACTGTCACACTCAAAGTCCCC
>JBLGCB010000451.1:0-5542 GCA_047617105.1 Phenylobacterium sp.
TATATACAGTGCCAGCGGTCGAGGACCTCGATTAACATAATCAATCGCCTGACGGGTTTTGCTATAACCGACGATAGGCAATATCGGACCAAAAATCTCTTGCTGCATCACTAACATGTCATCATTCACGTCTGTCATCAGAGTCAATGGCATTTTTCTGCCCTCGGCAGGTTCGTCGGTCAAAGGGATAACAGTGGCACCTTGGTGTTTGGCGTCATTGATCAACCCGTCTAAACGTGATTTTTGTGCCTCATTAATAATGCTGGTGCTATCTTGGTTATCATTAATGTTGGGATACATCGACCTGTAACGCGTTTTCAACGCTTCAACCAAGTCATCTATCTTGTCATAAGGGCAAAGGATATAATCAGGCGCCACACAAGTTTGGCCAGAATTAATCGTCTTACCTAAAATAAACCGACTCACGGCGGTATCAACATCCATATCATGGTCGATGATGGCGGGCGATTTTCCGCCTAATTCGAGTGTTACCGGCACCAAATTTTCAGCCGCAGACTTCATCACCAATTTACCCACCTCGGTAGAGCCGGTAAAAATAAGATGATCAAAAGGCAAAGCAGAAAAACTGGCGGCCACCTTGGCGTCACCACACACAATCGCCACCTTTTGTGTGGCAAAAACAGCGATCATTAATTGCGCCAACAAGGCATTGGTTTTTGGCGTGTATTCAGACAATTTGAGCATCGCGACATTACCGGCGGCCAGAGCGGTGGTTAACGGCCCTAGCGATAAAAACAACGGATAATTCCACGGTGCAATAATACCAATAACCCCTTTAGGCTGATAAATCACCTTGGCTTTAGCCGGTTGAAATAACACGCCTACCTGCCTTTTTTCTGGCTTCATCCAGCCTTTTAAGCGTTTTATGCTGTAGTTAATGCCCATGACAGTGGTCAAGATGTCACCAATCTTGCTGTCATCAGCGCTACGATGGCCAAAGTCTTGACTCAATGCCTCAATCAGCGCTTGCTGGTTATCGATAAGCAAACGTTTTAGTGCTTTTAAATCATCAATACGTTGCCGATAACTCGGGTATAGATTGGCTGAAAAGAACTTTTTTTGCGCCAGTAAGGTTTGCTCCAACGGGGTTGTTGATGCTGCTGTTAGTGCTATTCTTGGTATTTCACTCATCATTTATTTTCCTTTTATTGCCATGGTACTGGCTTAAACCGTGATTAAGTTTTCGTTGTAGGTTACCGCGTGATATCAACGCTTTTCCCGCCAGTAAATCACTCGGTCGTTGCCTCTATATTGTCCAAAGGTCACGATGGCGGTTGGATTGAAATCACCATCACCGTTAACATCAGCCCCCAGCCAACTCGGCACGGTATATTTGACTTCAATTTGCCCCGGGATACCCGGCGGGTCGAGCAATAACCCCATGGTTTTGCCATCGACGAACAGTCCGCTGCCGCTGGCTGAGGTTAATGCCGGGTTCAAAGAGATGTCTTTCAAGCTCACCTGTGAGGCACTAAAGTCAGTGCAATTGTCGGCTTGGTTGGTGATAAATTTGCTGCCATTATAAGTTTGCTGCGACATCGGTACCGCCAGCGTGGCCGTTTGAGGGCCATATGTAGCACCTATCACCCAGCGACCGTAGCGCACCTTGATGCCCGAAGCATTCTGCGTTAATCCGCCAATGCTGGCGACACCGTCATTATCGCTGACCCCGGCGACGATAAAATCGATGCTGCTGGTAAACTCGTCGATCAGTGCATTGGCATCTCTGAGGTAGGTAAAGTTGTCGTAAAGGCTGTAAGTATATTGCGTGATCCAGTCAATATTATTGTCGTCACTGTCTTTAAAAACCGACAGGCTGCCGTCGGTCGTATTGGCGCTCAGTTTCATCAGGGAAAGGTTATCAGCGCCCTTTTGCACTTTGTCTGTCGCTGGCAATGTGCGGATCACTTTGCTGACACTGAGGCTGTTAAAGTCACCGACATAGTTTTTGGTGATGGTACCAGTGATATTAAATGGGCTGATGGTAAAGCTCGGCACCACAGCGAAACCAAGTCTGCCAATAGCGGGCGTCTGGGTATTGGTGTATTGTCCAGTGTAAACAAAAGGAGTATCACCAGAGGCACAGTGGCCGGTAAAGGTCGGCGCACTGACCTGATCCAATATAAAGTAGCCGGGGATGAACCGACCGACATCAATAGCAGCGGCATCAATAGACGCCCCAGCATTAGTGCCATAATAGTTTTTATCGCGGGCATCAAGTTGGATCAACCCCACTTCGCTGTAATTGGCGCTGACGGTGACTTTTCCATTGGTAAAATCGGTCGGGGCCACGACGATGCTGCTAAAACCGTTCAAGTCGGCCGCCAGTATCACATTTTGATAATTAACCCACAAGTTGCCATCAACACCGCCGCTGCTATTGTCAGGGGCGGTGCGCTTTGCGCCAATTTCGATGCTGTTCACCGTTTCTGGCTGATAGTTAGGCGTGGCCGTGCCATTACCGCACTGTGCAGCGATTTCAAGGCTGAAATTGCTGCCTGCAAACTGGGTTGGTGCGCCGCTACTGGCGATGTTATTTAACACTGTCTCGCCAATTTTGGCGCTGATGGCCAATTGCCCAGGGTAATAAGTGGCGGTATCAGAGCCGCTTAAGATCAGTCCGGCCAAAGGTCCACTGCCGCTGGCACTGACGGTAAGCTTCAGCGGGCCAGCATCGGCATAGGTGAGCGACAGTTCTGCGCTGGCGGTAGGACCAAAAGTCAGGCTGCGTTGCTGAGATCCACCCGCTGCGGCCATGGCGATGTTGTCCAGTGCGGGAATGGTTGAGTGGCTGTTTGGCCGTACATAGTCAAAGCTTAAATCCACCGTCTGCTCGCCGCTCCAGGCCGGAGCACAATGGGTCCCCGTATCGCTTTGTTTGACCGCCTGAATGGTGACATTATTGGCCAGACAAGACTCACCCTCGGTCATATTGACCAAAAAGCCTGAGGTGGCAAACGCCATTTCACAGTTATCGGCCGCGCCCAACAGGCAGGTTTGGCCATTGACAGCAGCCTGACTGGCACCACTGACCGATAAAATAGCTTTACCAGCGCTGGTGTAATTAAATGACACTGAACCGCTGTCCTTGGTGATGGTTGGTGTGGCAACGACGGTGTTACCGACCGTTAAATTCAGCGTGATAGGGTCCGGATAAACATTGCTGCAGGCGGCATCAAGACACGCCTTGATGATCACCGACTCGGCGGCACAGGTCAGCGCCTCGCCATCATGAATGATTTGATAGTGGTCGATATCGGTGGCAGAAAAACAGTTGCGGATTGAGCCATCATACCCCTTACCGCCGTTCTGATTATCATATACAGTCGCTATCTGGCCTGCACTCAGTGCCGGGCCAAAAATCAGCAATTCATCAATCAAACCCTCAAACGCCCACTTCCTTGGCATACGATCGCTGCCATTTTCCAACTCCTGACCGAGTATCAAAGTGTCTATCTTTAACTTTGCGGCCTTGTGAGCATTACAGCTCTGCAACACTTTATCTCGATAAAAACATTCCTTTGAGTCGGATTGGGTCCATACCAAGTGATGCCATTGGTTATCGGCAATGGTTGAGGTGGCAATACTGCCTGAGGTTTTGTTCTTCTGGTAAGGATCAAAGCTGGTGGCACGCTCAAACCACATGCTAAATGCGTCGGTATGCTGTTTGTTGGTCCCCGAGATGGTTGATTGGGCACTGCTTTTTGCGGTTTTAGCCCACAGTGAAACACTGAAAGTTTTGCGTCCATGTAAACTCCCCTTAGCCAAGGAGATATAATCTGCGACATTGGTGGCTGAAAAATCAACCGCATTACACACCTTGCCACTAACGGGCTGAGCTAAAATAGCGCTGCCATGAAAACCACCGATGCTGTCAACCACTTCGTTGGCCGCCCCGGTGTAACTGGATTCGTCAAACTGGTATTCGGCCACAGGTAGGGGTATGTTGTCATTATTACACGATGGCGGCGTACGGCTGGTGCCGTTATAGTTTTTGCCTGCCTTTTCATTGTTATAAAATTCAGTAATATCAGCAGCAGCAATGAGTCCGGAATAAATCCTCAGTTCATCTAGGTGACCTTCAAAACTCTGACTTGAACTGAAACCGCCGCCAAAACGGTCCTGTTCCTGCCCAAGCACAACGGCCTTGTCATTGGTGACCGACAAACGCCCTGATTTTAAACCGTTTGTACACCGCTGGAAGGCACCATCAACATACAAACATCCCCAAGTGCCCTGACGCGTCACAACCAGCTGGTGCCATTGACCATCGGTCAAGGTTTTGTTGCTGTCCAGTTCAATGTTATTACCCCGTACTTTGAGATAAACCGTATTTCGATTTCGCAGAAAAATTTCCAGTTGATCATCCCGAGTACTAGTGCCCAGCGCATGAAAAATCTCCTGCTGAGATTTTGACACTGAAGTATTCACCCACACTGAAATCGTCATATTATCGAGGCGGTTGACTGCTTCCGAGGGGATCTCCACCCAATCTTTGACACCGCCCGCCTGTAGGTCCAGCGACTGGCCGATGACGGCATTGGCAGAGGCGTCTGACAGGCCCTGGCCGGTAGCATCATAGTTGCCCTGGCTATCAATAATGGTATTGGCCAGCGAACATTCATCGAAGCGATATTCAGCGACCAGCGGGGTGACCAGTGTTGAATAGTTGGTGCACAGATCTGCAAAATCAGTATGAGCAATATGACCATTATCATAGATGATGTTGGCATTGTGGCCTAAAACCAACGCTTTGGCAGAGATGGCACCTTTGACTTGGGTTTTTTCACCCAGAGTCACTTTGTCAACGGCGTAAATGTAGCCATTTAACCGGGCATCGTATCCGGTGGTGATTTTATTGTAGGCATAAATAAATACTTGTGATGCGTTACCACCAGCATTTAACTTTGAGTGTTCAGCAAAATCAACATCATTGCTAAGATACAGGCGCACAGTGCCAGCGCCTATCGGCACAATTGACGCTTCATGAGCAACCTGCATATCAGAGATATAGTAGTTGCCCGCAGGCAGATAGAGGGTGGCCTTTCTACCGAGTGCCAATGTAGTGATGCCATAATCGGTTAGGCTGGCGAAGGTCAACTCGGCCCCTTCTTCAAGTTTGACCGTGTTGTAAACACTGTTGACAGTAGTAGCGGATTGATGCGCTTTAACCGTCAAATCAACGGTGGCAGAAAAAGCAAAGGGGGTCAGTTGTGCGGCGGCACTGTTGCTGCTGCCATCGGCAAAAATGGCAGAACATTGATCGGCCCGCAAGGTCGCACTAAACATTAACATTAGACTAGCCGTTAACAGCCAAACTTTAAACATGATGGTGGTCAAAATCCTGTTTTCCATTGCACTTTTTAATTTAATACTTCGGTGTAAAGCTAAAATAAAACCCCGAAAACTGTCACTTGTAACAGCGGTTAGAGGATGACAGTTGTTAAACCGTTCCTCAAGTGAATAAATATTATAAATACCTTATAAAAAGCTTACAACCTGAAAAAAGCTGACAATCAAC
>JBLGCB010000452.1:0-5535 GCA_047617105.1 Phenylobacterium sp.
CGAAGAGAAAAATGAACGGGCCATTCGCGCGGCGCTGATCACCCCATTTTTTAACTATTCAATCAATGAGTTATGGACCCTGACCCAGGATGAACAGCGCTGGCAGGGTATTTTAGATCAGTTTGCCGAGTTGCATCATATTTGGAGTCGTCATGGCGTGATGGCGGTATTACAACATTTGCTGACCCAAACTGATTTGGCCTGTCGCTGGAAACAAAAATATGCCACCCCAGAGCGGATGCTGACGGATATTCGTCATATTGGCGAGTTGTTGCAGCAAAAGTCGATGGAGCTAGATGGTGTGCATCGTTTGCTCGGTTGGTTTCATGAGCAGTTGGTGGCGGCCAAAGATGAAGGTAAAGTGCAGCAATTACGGCTCGAAGATGACAGTAACCTAGTGCAAATTGTCACCATGCACGCGTCAAAAGGGCTGGAGTACAATATTGTTTTTTTACCGTTTGTCTGTGGTTACCGAGCGGCGAAATCAGCGATTTTTCATGATGATCGCGGCCTTGTTATCGACTTTGCCAACGAAGAAGATAATCTGCAAAAAGCCGATAAAGAACGCTTGGCCGAAGATTTGCGTTTGTTATATGTCGCTCTGACGCGGGGTGTATATCGTTGTTATCTCGGTCTGTTTAACCTCAAAGTGGGTAACAGCAAAGCCAGCCATTTACAGCATACTGCCTTGGGTTATTTGTTATTTCAATCGTATGATTCGGTGAGCAATGAGTTGATGAGTGCACGGCTAAGTGAGTTGTCGATGACATGGCAGACAAGCAATGATGATAGCCGCATTGCGCTGCTTGAAACCATCAGTGGTGATATTCAAGCTGTGATGGCCAATGGTGAACAGCAACAACAAGCGCAAGTGGCTTTTAAAAAGTTTAGCGGCACCATTGAATATGACTGGAAGGTCACCAGTTATTCGGCGCTGGCCAATGGCGTGGCGTCGGTGCATGTTGCCCCTGGTGCCACCGATGAAGGTGAGGTGATTGTGGTCGATGAATTGGTGTTTGCCGCACAACCACAAATAAGTCCTTTTACTTTCCCCAAGGGTGCCAATCCAGGTAGCTGTTTACATGAAATTTTAGAGAATATTGATTTTAGTCAGTTCGCTGTTAATACAGAAGATGACGTTGATACTAATTCCTTGAAGAGCGCTATCGACGAAAAGTTCAAAAGGTTTGGCATTGAAGAACACTTCAGTGAGATGACTGAACAATGGCTGAAATCGATGCTTAATACCCCGTTAAATGCGCAAGGTTTGCGGCTTAGCCACATTACTGAGCAACAGCGTTTGGTGGAAATGGAGTTTTATTTACCCATGGAACGGATTAGAGCGGCGCAAATCAACCAGATATTAACCGAACATTTGGGCCAACACATTGATGTATTTGACTTTTTGCCGGTGCAGGGGGTGTTAAAGGGTTTTATTGATTTAATCGTCCAATGGCAGGGACGGTATTATGTGCTCGATTACAAATCGAATTATCTTGGTGATACCTACGGCGATTATATTGGCGATTCGCTGGAACAGGCGATGAGTTCGCACCACTATCATTTACAGTATTTGTTGTACTCACTGGCGTTGCATCGTTACCTTAAACAACGCTTGCCAGATTACGATTATCAGCAACATTTTGGTGGTAACTATTATTTGTTTTTGCGTGGCATGGACCAGAATAACACCCAGTTTGAAGGGGTGTATTATGCCAAGCCGACGTTAGAGATTATTGATAAATTAGATCGGATATTTACTGCCAGCGAAATCACTGAACAGGCTGTTGATGCGCCGCAACAATTGGGTTTGTGGGGAGAACAATTATGAACTGGTTAAATCAATTATTGAGCTTAAAGGTGATCCGCCCCATTGATGCCGAATTTGGTCGGTTTATTGCCGATCAAGAGTGTGAGCGTGAGTGCGAGGTAGAGCCTTCAGCCAGACAGGAGTTAGGTGTAGAGCCTGACCAATCGCTGTTATTACTGGTGGTATTAATCAGTGTTGAGTTGGGCAAGAAAAACGCTTGTTTAGATTTGGACCAATTAGACATCAATAACCCGTTAGATTTAAACCTGACTCAGCTGGATTTTACTCTGCCAGATTTGAACCTAGCACTGGGGCAATTGGCCAACTATCGCTGTATCGGTTTTCCCCAGGGGCCACAAACGGATGGTGACCAAAGCCCTAACAAAGGTCTGAGCAAGAGCCCTGATACGCCATTGATATTATTTGCTAACCGATTGTATTTACAACGTTATTGGTCTTATGAATCATCGTTATCACAGGTGTTAAAGCAAAAATTGCATTACCGCAATGATAGCCAGTTAGATGTTGCACAGGCGAGTATGTTGTTTAACCAGCTTTTTCCAGCTCAGGTAGATGGCGAATTCGACTGGCAAAAAATGGCTTGTGCTACTGCGTTAATCAATAATTTCTCGGTGATCACTGGCGGTCCCGGCACCGGCAAAACCACCACCGTCACTAAGTTACTGGCCTTGATTGTGCTATTGCAAATGGCCGCCGATGCGACTAAAAAGCCGATCATCAAGCTGGTCACCCCCACCGGTAAAGCGGCTGCACGGTTAAGTGAGTCGATCAAAGGGGCCAAACTGAGGCTCGACATCAGCGAGCAGAACCGGGCTTTAATTCCTGATGAGGCATCGACCATTCATCGTCTATTGGGGGTGAAACCGCACAGCAGTGAGTTTATTCATCATCAGGGTAATCCGTTGCATTTAGATGTATTGGTGGTGGATGAAGTGTCGATGGTTGATTTGCCGATGATGGCCAAATTGATGGCGGCGTTACCAGCGCACAGTAAAGTAATTTTATTGGGTGATAAAGACCAACTGTCGTCGGTAGAGGCGGGCAGTGTGTTGGCAGATATTTGTGCCACCAGTGGTGATGATATCCGTTATAGCCAGGGACTGTTGACCCAGGTGCAGCAACTGACGGGATTAGATTTATCGATAACGTGTGCGGTTGCGCCACAGGTATCGCTCAGAGATTGTATTTGCCTGCTGCAAAAAAGCCATCGCTTTGATGATAACAGTGGCATCGGTCAATTGGCCAAAGCGGTAAATCACAGCAACTGGCAGGCTATTCATCAAATTCAAAACCGCAGTGATGAAAACCTAACTTTTTCGGGCATTGCGCCTGGGGATTATCAGCAACTGGTGCTGCAAAGTGCCCAAGCTTATCGGCCCTATTTAGAGATGATTGGCCAAAATCAACCCGCCAAAGACATCATCGAACAGTTTAACCAGTTTCAGCTGCTGTGTGCGCTCAGAGAAGGGCCTTATGGCGTGACGGGCATCAATGAAGCGATAGAGAAGCAATTGGTCAAGATGCGCCTGATTGATAATCGTCAGTTGTATTACGCAGGTCGGCCCATCATGATCAGCCAAAATGACTATAGCTTGTCGCTGTTTAACGGCGATGTTGGGCTGATATTGCCAGACCCGGACACTGGCCACCTTAAAGCTTGGTTTATCACCCCAGATGGCACGGTGAAATCGGTTTACCCTAACCGTTTACCTAGTCATGACCCGGTATATGCCATGACGGTGCATAAAAGCCAGGGGTCTGAGTTTAACCAAGTGTCGATGATTTTACCGCCATTGGCGCAGGTGATGAACAATAAGGTGATCACCAAAGAGCTGATCTACACCGGCATTACTCGGGCCAAAACCCGGTTTAATTTGTATAGTGAACCGCGGGTGCTAGAGATGGCGATACGTCAGAGTACTCAGCGTTCCTCAGGGTTGGCGGGGTTGTTGTATCGGTAGTAGGAGATGAGGTTCATTAATATTGCGATTATCTGCCTAATTGCATGAACCTCTTGATGTGGTTATACTGATTATAATATATTTAAAAGATAAAACGTCTTCCTGCTAATTCATGTTATTGGAAAAGTCTATGAATGGGATCACAAAATTGTCGCCTTACAGATTAACAAAAAAAGCGCATAAAGTGGCGGAATTTTGTGCATTTGAGAATTTCGATGTACTTGAGTCGCATGAAACACAGGTGATTGCGCAATACTATGTCGTTCAAAATGGCTGGGAGGCTATGTTGGATAATAAGAACATTCATAAAATTGCGCCTTTGGCCCATATCCAAGTGAGCAAAAATACTGGTAATGTAAAGTTTTTAGCACTGCAACCTCAGTTGTTTAACACCGGAATGAAAACGCTTGCGATACAGCAAGTGTTGGAAAAACTGGTTGTAAATTGTGCGTTTGAAGGGGTAAAAGCCCAGGCTTGAATTGAAACCAACTTGTGACTTGTCTTGCATCGAAAGGAAATCTCTATGCCATTAATGATGAATTCTTGGCGCAAATAAATGCCAATGTAGGTTTGCCTAGAGATGATGTTGTGTTGGTGGCTGTTTACAAAGGAGTCATTTAATTATACTTAGCCTCACCCAGCTTCTTCCAGAACCGTAAAGCCGGGATTTGCACTTCCCATAACTCATTAGCATTGAAGGTCAGTTCGTTGTTAAAACGTTGGCTAAAATAACTCTCTTCATAGGCACTGTTTTCTCTCGTTTCAAGGAAGTATATATTGGTTTGACGGGAGATCACTATTTCCATTTGGCTCAGTGACTGGTTTTGGTTTCTGGTGATTTGTTTGCAAATCGGTTCATCGATTTGCGCTGGAAATAACGATGACACGATGGCCTTTTCGATATGTTCGGTTTCTTTAGAAATATAATAAATGCCGCTGCCCACCGGAAATCGTCCCATCATGGACAAAAATAAGCGCGCATATTGTTCGTTGTATAATCCGCTCTCAATGCCCGCTTCGATAACATCATAAGCTTGATAAATTAATTGATAATTAAAACCGGGTTTGGTCGAGATGATAAACGATGAATACACCATCGGGATACGCAATAAATGATCGAGTTCATGATTGTCTTTCGATTGGCTGGTGAGCATGGCCATCATAAAGCGTAATTTGTCGTTTTCAACGGTCATAAATAACTTTTGTTTATCTTCACTGCTATATCGTTTTAATGGCAAACCTATACCCACTTTAAGATAATCCAGCGATTTTTTATGGGTCAGTTCGATCATTTCACGTCTTTTTTCATCGTCTAACAGGTGAAAGCGGTCGCCATCAAAAATGCCTTCAACCTCAGGTGAGTGACTGCCGACGGAGTAAATTAGCGCGACTTTGGCGATGGGTTTTAAAACTTCATCACGATAATGATTTTTAACTTTGATGGGTAAATCGCTTTCGCCTTCTTTTGTCATGTATCGGGGATTTTTATGGCCCAAAATACCTCTGAGGTATTTCTTTAAATACGGGTTGCTAAATGGCAGGTTGGTTCTGACTTCTTCAAATAATGCCAGCACCAGCGCAGCCATATAAATCGGCTTAAATTTTTCATTCCTAACACAGCGAATTTTTTCCTCAGGCAGCGGGGTTGATAACGCAATGGTGCCAATAAACTGAGAAAACAGGGTTTGATCTTCAAGCATATCGACCATGTTGTCAGCCAACTGATCGAGCATTTCATAACGG
>JBLGCB010000453.1:0-5528 GCA_047617105.1 Phenylobacterium sp.
TAAAAGCCCACCCGGAGAAATATCTGCCTTGGAATTATCAGACGACAGTCTGAGTTCAAATCCCCCTCTAAATTAGTAATGACTTTGGCCAACGGCCAAGGTCACGCTATGCTGTCGTAAACTCACAAATAATTACTAACTCTAACCAATACTGACGCACATTACCAATTATTTTTATGGGAATACCCAAAATATAAATGTTGCCGCTCGCTCATTATCGACTTACCACGAATTAAATAACAATAAAAATGCTACTCGATTTAGATTAATTTAATACGGCGATCTTTTGATATTCTTGCAATCTTTCGCCTGCGCTAAGCACATCAGTGTTACTCTTAATCTGGTTTATTTGGCTAACATGATTTTGTAACCCTGCAATATAAATTTCTGACATTCATATCAGAAGGGACAAACCTGACCGCATGAACTGCAAGAATTGAAGTTTAATTAAACTCCACACGGTTAAACGATTCAGATGATTTTTGTGCTGACCCTACGTATTGAATTAGAGGTCAAAAGCAATCAATCACGAAAACACTTGCACAGAAAACAGCTTTGGCGCGGTCAACCCCATTGAACCATAGCTGCCGTTTTTGATTTCAGTTATACTGACCCCAGCTTTCGCAACGCTTAATAAACCCGCTGGACTGACTATGACCATTGACTTGAAGTACCCCCTGGGAATGCAGGCATTCTCAGAAATTCGTGAAGAAAATTATCTTTATGTGGATAAAACTGCACTGGTTCATGATCTCATTTCCAAAGGAAAAACCTACTTTCTATCCCGGCCTCGCCGTTTTGGTAAATCCCTGTTGGTCTCCACTTTTGAAGCCTTGTTCTCAGGGCACAAAGAATTATTCACAGGGTTGGCTATTGCCGATACTGATTATGACTTTATTGAGTATCCGGTCATTTTGGTGGAATTTTAAAAGAGGTCTGACATTTCGGTTCGAGTCACCAAAGCCGATAATGTTAAAAACAGCTATGCCGCACAAAATATGACTGTTTATTTAAATAAATCAGAATGGCTGCCAGTACGTTCTAAAATTAGCGTGTTGTCCGCTATTTTGTAAATAAGTAACCAGTCGGGGGTTAGGTGACATTCACGGCAGCCTTTGTAATTGCCGGTTAAAGCGTGATCTCTATATTGTGTGGGAAGCGTTTGTTGACTGGCTAAGGTGATCATCACGCCTTTTAAACTGGATATGTCAGCGCCTCGTTTGTGCATACGTTTACTGTCTTTACCAAATTTGGTGGTGGTTATGATTTGCAACATATTATTTTTCATCTATCTCATTATCAAGCCAAGCGAAAACATCCTCCAACGAATCATGCTTAATGATATCTTCACCCTTATCCGCTTTGGCGATAACGTCTTTCGTTTCTTCATTGGGTGTATTGCCAGAACGGTCTAAGCGTCGTTGGATTGATTCCATCACAAAGTCTTTAATGCTTTCTCCCTTATGAGTTGCAGCATGTTTTAATAATGTATAAAACTCTTGTGGAACATCTACATTTAATCGTTTTGTTGGCATCTTCATCCCCTCATTCGCTCATTTATTTATATATTACTCAATTACTCAGCAAGTGTATATACCCCCCTACAAAGACATCACAAACGCCACCAGCTGCGCCCGTGCATCAACCCCAAGCGCCGCAAATGCCGTTCGGCTCTGCACCCCTTCACCGCCATGCCATAAAATCGCTTCTTCGACATTACTGGCGCGGCCATCATGTAAAAAGCCCGCCGCCGGATTGACGGTTTTGGTTAAACCGACGCCCCATAATGGTCGGGTTTTCCACTCTGCACCAGTAGCGACAAAATCACGGCGATTATCTGCCAATGCTTCACCCATATCGTGCAACAACATATCTGTAAACGGGTAGATATGCTGGCCTTTTAAAGCCTCTGGTGCAGCTTTGCCGCCCAATTGAATATCAGCACCGCTTGGTGTGGTGTAATCTGGCTGATGACAACCAACACAGCCCACTTGCTCAAACAATACCGCCCCCGCAATCACATCATCATCATGGACATTACGTCTGCCGGGTACGGCCAAAGTTTCAGCGTAAAAAACCACTTCATCAGAAAACGCTTGGCTGGCTTCTGCTTCACCATTTTCGCCAGTCCCGGTATCTTGATGATTGGTGCGCGACAGATAATTTTCGTGCAACAAAGAATTGGCAATGCTTTCATCAGGGAATAACGGGTTGGTGATCCCCATATCGCCGCGTAATGCACCCAATGACTGAATGCGCACACTCGGGGTATTGGCTTTCCAGCCAAATCGACCCAATGACACAGGTTGTGGGTCGTCAGCATTGGCCTTCATGATGTCAAACACCCAATTCGGTCGACCCGATATGCCATCGTTATTGCTGTCATTTTCATCCGCCAACGCCAGAATATCAGCCTCAGATATCAACTCTAGCAAACCTAAACCAAATACTGGCATCCCATTACGCGGACTAAAACGTACATCTGGTGCCATCAAGCGGCTGTTGCTTTGGTTGTCTGCACTCACATCATAAGGCTGTTCAATGGTAAATGTCGGCCGCTTTAATTCTATGGTCGAACCATCTGGATACTCAAAAGTTGAATAATCATAAGCCAAATAGACATTGGCTTGACCGACAAACGGCATCTGGGCCCAATCTTCGCGAGCTTTTAACACCCCACGGTGAAATAACTGTTCGCCAAAATCTGGTACTGGGATGTTTTTGCAAAAATCATTATCGACAGAAGGCAGTAAGCACTCACCGTCTTCAAGGCTTATACGCAGAAAAATGCCCGCTTCAGAACCGAGTAATAGCCGATCTTCACCTGCTGGCAGTGATAATGTACTCGGACGGCCATCCCGCTGATGGCATGAATTGCAATCCTGATTGTTAAACACCGGACCTAGACCATCCAACTCAGGATGTTCAGAGTTTGGTGCGGTGGTGAACGAGGTTTCAAAGTGAGCATCGCCAGTTAGGTGTTTATCCAATTCTGGTGCGGTCAACGTAGTGATGGGCGTTGAAAACCCATGTCCAGAATCACTGGCCCCCACCGCGGTTGCGTCACCACCAAGCTTTTCAACCAAAGCAAAAGCGGGCAGTGGTGTGTCGACGGGTGTAGGAATGCCGCCGTTATTAGTGTTGTCGGTGCTGCTGCTACCAGAGCCGCAGCCCAATAAAGTCATGCTACAAAGTGCCAGTGCGGTGAACTGTTTGATCATGTTTAAACCCATAGTATTAAGAATAGATCCACTTCCTTGTGCGAATTGTCCGGGGCGGCTTACGCCTGCCACTTGGTTAATAAGGTCAATACATCATTCTCAAGCGATGCCTGTAACAAGGTCAAAGCTTCAATGGCGGTTTGAATCCGAACACGGGCATCAGGGTCGCTAATGGCTTGTCTGAATGGCATATTTGCACTATCTTCAACACCAGCTTCAACACCGCCAGCAATCGCTGCTATGGCCGCAATCGCCGCGCTAATTTGTGTATCAATTCGGCTCGCTACCGTCGCATCAGCAGCGGTCACAAAGTCAATAATGCCCGCTTGATCGGCGTCACCGGCCAACTCTCCACGATAAACCAATTGCACCCCTTTGATGTTGTTGGTGAAATCTGCCAATGAGTTCCAGCTATATTGTGACTCAACCAATGAGGTATCACTGTCTTGTATGCTGCTGCCAAAAGGTTCAGCAATTTTACCGTTGCCGACCTCATCCACAATGCCAATCATGCCGTTAATCAACTCTTCAACCACGCCTAATGATGAGGCATAAACGTCATTATCCGGGGTTAACAACAAGTCTTTATACGCAGGAGAGTTAACATCGTTGGCATCACGTCTAACCACCCAAGCATCATAAAGTGATTGAGTATGGTTTTGAAAAACCTCAGCAGCAGCGACCAGATACTCCACCTCAAGGGCAGTAACGTCGTCGATTGGGTTGTGGTTGTCGGCAATACCATCACCAAATAGTAAGAATTCCATGGTGTGAAAACCCTGTACATCATCATTCCAGCTGGCCAAATCAGTGGCATTAAAATTAGCCCCTGTCGCCAGCAACGCTTGTAAATCACTGGTATTTAAAGGCCAAGTGTCCAAATGTGGGTCAATTGATAACGCATCCACCGGGCCAAAGATATGTGCTTCGCCCTGTTCCCACGGCACTCGAACGTCTTGCCACGCTTGCTTGGCCGCTTCAAGTGCATCGGCAGTAGGTGCATTTAACAAGGTCACCGTCGAAGCATGAAAAGCCTGTGCTTTATCATTTAAAGATTGGTAACCGGCAACAATCACGTTATTGGTTAGATTGTCGATCATATTGGTGGCATCAAAAGTAAACTCACCGTTATCCACCACCACTGGCGGTGTAGTTGGTGCTGGAGCGCTTGAGTTGCTACTCGAACCACCGCCGCAACCCGTCAGAGCGATTGAGAGCAGCGAGGCAGTAATAATGTTTTTAGTCAATTTCATAATAATTCCAGCTTGGTTAAAGGGTAAATTGATAGCCAAACGACATGCTAAAGGTATGGGTATCGTCAATATTGGCTTGTTCATATTGTTGTTCTGACAGCTGGGCTTTAATCACCAACTGAGGGATTGGCAAGTAATTGGCCCCTAAAGAAAATTCGCTGATATCAAAGCGATCGGTAGCAATGCCCTGCTCTACAGCTTTAATCGGGTTGGCCGACTCAAATGCGGCGAAAAAATACAACGGGTGATCAAGTTCGAATAACGACTGGGTGTTATAAGCAATTTCACCGAACAACGCAGCTGATTCACTGCCGATTTGAGAAAAGTTGCCCGGCTGTAAACCAGGGGTGGTTTTATTGGCCGCCGTGATAGCTTGGGAATCTTCTAGTTCGCCAAACAAATATTGCCCGCGCATCACCCAGTTGCCACCACGAAAAGCGCCATGTAATCCATAAATATTGACATGGGCATCAGCGGCCAGTTTGCCCTCATTGTTACGATTGCCGCCAGTATCAGCACTGTAAAAACTAAACCCGACGCCGCTGCCATGTTTCACATCGCCGTAATCAAAACGCAAGGTTAGTGCCAAATCATCGCTGTTGACCTGTTCAAACCGCTTTTGATGACCACCAGCAACCCAACTATAGGTGCGAAAATATTCAGAATTTAAACCGCTGCTTAACATTACCTGAGCACTAAAATCTTGCCATTGGGTGGTCACTTTTATCCCGTTTTCGTGCCAGGTTTGCGGGATTAATGTCGCCTCACTCCAGTGACGTTCGGTGGTAAAATACTGACTAGGTTTGTGCAGTTCGGTGCCAATGCCGACAGGAACATAGATATTGCCGAACTCAATAGAGGTATCTTTGCTGTAGTGATAGGTTAGCGCCAGTTGCTCAACAATCACTTCGCCACCCGCTTCGATTTCGCTTTCAAACTCACCAAATTCTTCAAAACCATCGTACTCAAGCGCCGCCCCGGTACCGCCGTGTTCATATTCCAGTTCAACTTCAATGTCCCATTGCGGATTAAATTGATATTCCAGTTCTATCAC
>JBLGCB010000454.1:0-5524 GCA_047617105.1 Phenylobacterium sp.
TATAGGCACTGGCAAGCAATTGACATTCGGTCTATCAGCCTCTCGATCAGACAACAAAAGCGATAATATCAGCGGTAGTTGGTACTTCGATCAATTCCAGTTTTCAAATACTAAACACAATGCTGAACATACCGCTTATGGTCTTTCACTATCGTATTATGACCCACACTTGTTTGATTCAACTGATTACTTTTTGCAAACTACTGTCGGTTATAACAAAGGCAAGAGTAAAAGCCAAAACATTGATGTTGAGCTCGACCAGGTGACATTTGACAACACTTCTCGCGGCTCTAACACCAATTACAATGTTAAACTGGGCCGTCGCTTTGGCAGTCACTCTTATGTTTCTTTGCTGTATGCAGATGTCAATACACAATCAAACAGTGGAGCCTGGGAGCTGGCTTATGGTTGGGATACTCAAGATGACGGACTTTTCCCCACCCGAGGTTCAGTGTTTACCAGCACCCTGAGTACTCATCATTTTAGTGATGGCTTAAACGTCAACTATAAACAACACTTTGCCTTGAAAGCCAATAATATCGTCACAGTGGGCTTTTTCGGTGGTTACAACAAAGATGATGACTTCCGCTCAAGCCATGATACACACGGGAGGATATCAGCCCGTTATACTCAAATAAATCCGCTAGATAAGGTCAATGGTATTTATGCGGGTTGGTTTACCGAGTTAAGTTTGTCAAAAGCCAGCGATTCCGATGATCACGGTAGCCACGGACTCGGCCTTCGCGCAGGTTACACCTATCAAACCGATAGCATGGTTTACCGCTTTACCCTGAGTTATAACAAAAGCGAGGCCAAATAGAGATGAATACTCTGTCAAAGCCATCGCAGTTGTTGCTACTGCTGACATTATTGCTCGGTGCCATTTTTAGTGTAAAAACCCAAGCGATAGACATTAAACCCGAAAACCTCAAGGGACAGCTAGCCGTCACGGTGAAGTCCATCCCCTACCCTGCCCAGCTTGATGCCGAACTGGACAGTGGTTTACCGAATACCATTAATGTATTGCTGTGGTTAAGTGACGATAGTAACGACAATGGACGTCTAGTTGCCACTGTCGATTATCAAGTGACCTATGATTTGTGGGATGAGGTCTACCTTGTCAATATCACCACCCACGCAGGTGGTGTTACCAGACATGTCGTTAAAACCAAAACCGAACTGCTAAGGCGATTAAGCCATATTACGCTGACACAAGTCGTTGATCTAAACACATTAGTCAGTGCCACCAACACGAGTTTAAGCACTCAAGTGATTGTTAACCCGGTTGATGGTGAGCGAATCAAAAAGATCCACGCTTGGATTGCCAACAGCAAAGGTTTTACTCATGAACCACAAGATAAACGGCAAAGCACGTCACTCACCAACACGGTAGCCAATAGCAATCGAATCGCCCCAGTATCAGGGGGCGTTGGGGCCAGTGTAACTGTTACCCGCTCCGGCGGGCCGCGTTTTCAAAAACTGTTCGATAAGATATTGGAGCAATATATGCAAACTGATGAAGTGCCCGCGTTGTGGCGCAGTGAACGGGTATCACAGCGCCTAGAATTACAGCAACTAAAACTTCAACGCGGAAAATAGATGAAAACCAATAAAATAAACGCTTATCTTATTGGTGCCATTTTGACGTTATCGGTGATCCCACTGGTAGCGTCTTACTGGTTGCTCGATGAAGTATTAAGCAGCGCCATTGCGTTGACGGTCAAACCCGATACACAGGCACTATTAAAGGCTTATCGCGATGATTTAAAGCAGCTAAAAACCCTCGATCCAGACAACGAGCAGGGCTATAAAACTCGCTTTTTACAGGCCGGACAAGAGTTGCTGATTTATCAGCAACCCGGGCAGGTGCAACAAGTATTGCGAGATACCTACCTAACGTATTACCTGCTGATTTTTGTGGTGATCTTGCTGTTCTCTTTGCTCGCAGCGGTATGGTTAAGCCGTAAAGTCGCCCGCGCTTATCAGGCACTGGCCGCCAGCGATATTGACAAAGCTCAGAAAATTCAGGCATTGAGCTATTTTGATGAATGGCAAATCATCGCGGGTAAGCTGGCCCACGAAATCAACAACCCACTCACCCCCATCGAAATGATGGTCAGTAATTTACCTCGCACCTATGCCAATGTCAGCCCTGAAGTCTTTGAGCAAAGCCTAAACGATACCCACGCCGTGGTCAGTGAAGAAGTACATAAACTCAAAGAAATGGTCAGTCACTTTTCGCAGTTTGCCAAATTACCCGAACCCGTGCTCAGTCACCACAATATCAAAACCTATTGCAGCACCTTTATTCGCCAGCACCAGCAAGCTTGGCCAACGGCTAAGTTAACTTTGCAAGTGCAAGACAATGCCGCAGATGCGCAGGTCGCCATCGATCACCTTTTGTTGAATCAATGCTTCATTAATCTTATCAATAACGCCCTGCAAGCCAACGAGGGTGAAGCCCAGCTGGCGATATCGCTGACGGTCAGCCTTGATGAGCACACAAAAAACCTTTGTTTAACCTTATTTAATCAGGGCATTAGTATTGACCCTGCTGTGCAACAGACCATTTTTAAACTATATTACAGCAGTAAAAAATCGACCGACAATATGGGCCTCGGGTTGGCCATTGTGAAGAAAATCATGCTCGATTTTGGTGGTGATATTTGCTGCCTGCCATTAACCGAGGGCGCAGCCTTTAAAATGACCTTGCCTATTAAAAAATGAAACCAACCATGATAAAGCAAAACATCATCGTCATTGATGACGAAACCAATATCCGCCGCAGTATCAAAGCCTGTCTGCTACCCGAGGGTTATCTGGTCAGCGACTTTGCCCACCCCACTGAGGCGCTCGACTGTATGCGCAACACCACCTTTGATGCGGCAATCATCGACATTCGTTTAGGCGACGAGAGTGGCATCGAACTGTTCAAACAAATGCGCGATGAAGCGATAGAAACGCCGGTGATCTTTATCTCTGGCAATGCCTCACTCGGTGAAGCCGTTGAATCGGTCAAACTGGGCGCTTGGGACTTTCTCGAAAAACCTTTTGGTGCCGACAAACTGGTGGTCACGCTAACAAACTGTCTCGACTATCAACAGTTAAAACAACGGGTCAAATTACTCGAACAGAACCAGCAACAAGACCAGCTTATTGGCGATCACCCGCTGATACAACGCTTGCGTAAGGATATCGCCAAAGTGGCACTCAGTGATGCCGCGGTATTAATCAGCGGTGAAAGCGGCACCGGCAAAGAACTGATTGCCCAGGGCGTACACCAGCAAAGCAAACGCGCCAGCGGTGCTTTTATTACCGTCAACTGCTCTGCCATTCCAGAAAACCTCATAGACAGCGCGCTGTTTGGCCATGTTAAAGGCGCTTTTACCGGTGCCGAACAGCACAAAAAAGGGTTTTTCGAGATGGCCCATAATGGCACTTTATTTCTCGATGAAATCGCCGATATGCCATTGGCCGCACAGGCCAGTTTATTACGGGTGCTCGAAAACGCCGAAATTCAAAAAGTCGGTTCAGAAAAAATCACCAAGGTGAATGTCAGAATTGTCGCCGCCAGTCATAAAGACTTAAAACAACAAGCCGCGTTAGGCACGTTTAGAGAAGATTTATTTTATCGCATCAATGTGATCCCACTGCACTCGCCACCTTTGCGTGAACGGGCCAGTGACATCCCATTGCTGCTACACCATCTGATCGGCTTTTTATGTAAACGTAATGGTTTTGCGATCAAAAAAATTGATGCCAATTGTTATCCGCCATTAAGCCAATACCGTTGGCCTGGCAATGTGCGTGAATTGGTCAATACCGTGGAAAGAATGTTGATTATGGGCGGTGATAAAATGACCAAAGCGGATATTCCCGACGAAATCGCCCCGTCTGCAAAAAGCGCATCTGGGTTCAATCATGAGATGGATGATGAATTAACCCTGAAAGAGTTTCGCCATCAGACCGAGCGAGCGCTGTTGATCACAAAGCTTAAACAGTATCAGGGCAATATAACCCAAGTCGCCAAAGCGCTGGCCATCGACCGTACATATTTGCATAAGAAGTTAAGCCAATATGATATCAAGCGGGACCAGCAGTTTAATTAGGGTGCCATAATTTCAACTTTATACAGCCCCTCTTTCACTGGCCGATAAATCCTTGTTTCGACAAGGTTAACAACACCAGGCCAGTGCTTACCTTTTGGCAATGATCTTTTCAGTGCGAGCGGACTGACTTTCCCACCAAGCGTAACATAGTGTCGTACGGTTTTAATTCTCTTCCACTTTAACCTCAGGTAGTACGCGCCGAAATTATTTATTGTATGCGCTGGGTGTGCACCGTATTCTAGAGTCAATAAATGACACAAAAGTGAGTGGACTTCCTCCTTATTCATTAACATCAACTTAGCACTTAATAGCTGTTCAGGATAGCCCTGTTTGTTGTTCGATATGCTCTTGTGTTTACCATTCATTGTTTGGCCCCATACCTAATGAATAGTTACAATTTTTATTCATAGTGCGTCCACATCCTCAATATCTTTATTGTGTTTTCACTCTCCAATACCTGATAAACAATCCGATGTTGAATATTAATCCGTCGTGAGAAGGCACCGGCTAGATCACCCACTAATTTTTCATAAGGTGGGGGCTTTTGAAAAGGGGATTCTTTAATAATATCAAGTAATTTGGCAGCTTCATCTTTTAGGCCACTGCCTGATAATTTTTTTGCATCCTTTTGAGCCTGTTTGGTGAATACTAAAGTCCAACTCACCAATCGAGTTCCTCACTACATTCACAAAGGTCCGTATCCATGCCCTCTTTTATAGACTCTCTCATTCCGGGAATAGAGAGTAAAAAAAGCGATTCTTGAATCGCAGACCAGTCTTGTTCAGAAAGTAAAACGGCATTATTACGCTTACTCGTAATTAAGATCGGCTCATGTGAAATTGCAACCTCATCAATGACACGGTAAAAGTTTGCTCTTGCTTCTGTAGCGGTTAAAGTTGTCATAAAATATCCTCCAGAGAATCAAGCGTACGTGATAACGTACTCAGATGCAAGTTTAGACATTTAACGCAAAGCTAAATGGCACTGCGAGAAGGGCGCGGGGTCAAGCAGAGAAAGTCAGGGCTTAAGTTGCTTATTTATTCCCCTCCCAAGGATTAAACAAAGAGACGCCGCTTTGTGTCATATCTTTTATACCAAGGCTGTTATCGCAATCAATCCATCCATAACTGGCATTGTTTTGCCTTCACTGACTGATGTACCTTTAAACTTTCCACATGTTTGCGCGACTGATATGGAAACATCCAAAATACGGTTTTCAAACCTAGAGATTAAATCGGTATTCAACCATTGTTGCAAGGTGACTTTTCGTTTCGAATCCGGTAATTTGGCAATGCCTTTTTGTAACTCGCCAACCGTCAGTACGCTAAGGTCAGGGGTCTACCATTGACGTTGCCCCCCCCTGACGTTTATCGTTTATCGCCTAATTATACATGCCTGATTTAAACCCTTGCCTT
>JBLGCB010000455.1:0-5520 GCA_047617105.1 Phenylobacterium sp.
TTTCGTACTCAAACAGTTACATATGCACTATATGCGCCTATTTTCCGTGCGAAAATGCCTTGTTCTGAAGCGAAATCTAAGCACGCTGAATAGTTACAATTATTTTTCGATTCCTGATTGTATAATATACCCGAAATCCTTGGCCGTAATGCTCTCGCATTTCATAAAGTCCTTTAACGCCCTTTATATCTTTCCAATCACCCAGATTGCCTAACTCGGCCCGCCGAATGCGGGCATGGAGTTTAATTTGTGCTTTTTTATCTTTTAGCCCCAAAAGCCATTCACCAAAGGGCGAATTGTCATTGGCATCCAGATATTCTTCAATTTCGTAGTATTGTTCCATACATAAAGTGTAATCTATAAATTACACTTTAGCAAGAATCCCTTTAAAAACGCAAAACGGGTAAAGATAGGAATCGACGGTAGCACCTAGCTGCTTTCGTCTTTCTTCACCCTTCATCAACAAGGGTGAAAAACCACCCGATAGGGTCTTTTAAATCCCACCCCAGCGATACCCACCGTCAGCCAAACCGCATAAAAAACACCCACCTCAATATACCGACACTTTAAACAATCCTTAAAAACCTGTTAAAAATCAATCGACTAAAAAACCACCCCAAAATCCTCAGCACTGGCACTGGCTATGCAATATCTAAAACACAGCAATGTTACGAAGAGAGTTTAATGAGTATTAGTTATCACTATCAGACAGATGTTGTCCGACTCATCAAAAATTATTTGCAGCAGCACCCTGAGTGTGAAGATACTGTTTTGGGTATTACGCAATGGTGGGTTAAGCAACAAAAATTTGCGGATTCGATGAGTGCAGTTGATAACGCGCTGAAAATTCTGGCGGTACAGGGCGATGTCAGCTCAGTTGAACGCAACAACAAAACGTATTACCGGTTGACAAAGAACAACTAGTTTGGGAGCAACCCTTGCGCATTGTTTTTGTTATTTTTAAACACAAATTTTGAATTGGAGTTTAGTTTTGGAAAGTAATCAAAAGAAATTATCCAGGGTCAGATCGCCAAGGGTGCACATCACTTACGATGTTGAAATTGGCGATGCCATTGTGCAACGAGAGTTGCCTTTAATCGTTGGTGTTCTTGCTGACTTGTCTGGAAAACCCAAAGAAGCGTTACCACCGATAAAAGAGCGATCTTTTATCGTCATCGACCGTGATAATTTTGACGATGTCATGGCCGGCTGTAACGTCCGATTAGCCTATAAAGTAGATAATGCGATAAGCGCAGAAGGAGGCAAAGCCAACCTTGAGTTGAAGTTTAGCGGTATTAATGATTTTACCCCACTTAATCTGGTCAAACAAATCCCCCTCACCAATAAGCTGTTTGAGTCGCGCAGTCGTATCCGCGATTTTATGGCCAAACTCGATGGTAACGATGGGCTTGATGCGATTTTGTCCGAGGTTTTGGCCGATGAAACCAAACAAGCTGAGTTGATTGCGCTGTATGGCGAAGCAGAAGATATGTCGGCGGTAGAACCCAATGAGCTGCTGACCCAAATGCTCACCGAAGGCCGTATGGCATTGGATGAAAGCCAGCAACCCTACGCCCTAGAACTGATTGGTGAGTTCGCGCTGTCGATATTGCGCGATGGTGGTGATAATGCCTCGCCTTTTGCCAGTGATCGCATGGTTGACCGAATTTCGTTGATTGATTCTCAGTTGACTCAACAAATTAATTTGGTGATGCATGAACCGGCTTTTCAGAAACTGGAAGGCACTTGGCGTGGGCTGCACTTTTTGGTGATGAACACCGAAACGGGTGCGACTTTAAAACTTAGGGTGTTTAATGTCTCTAAAGCTGATTTGCTGAAAGACTTGCAAAAAGCGGTAGAGTTCGATCAAAGCTCGCTGTTTAAAAAGGTCTATGAAGAAGAGTTCGGCACCTATGGCGGCGACCCCTTCAGCTTTTTGGTCGGCGATTATGAATTTGGCCGTCATCCCGAAGACATTGAATTACTCGAAAAAATCTCTGGCGTGGCTGCTTCAGCCCATGCGCCGTTTATTTCTTCGGCTTATTCAAAATTGTTCGATATGGAAGACTTTTTCTCTTTGGCACAACCCAGAGACCTGACCAAGGTATTTGAAAGTGCTGAGTTGATTAAATGGCGTAGTTTCAGAGGCAGTGATGACTCTCGTTATGTCACCCTGACCCTACCCAAAGTGTTGTTGCGCTTGCCTTATGGCCCCGAAACTGTGGTCGCCGAAGGCTTTGATTTTCTTGAAGATGTCGATGGTACTGATGCCAGAAAATACCTGTGGGGTAACCCTGCTTATATTCTTGGTCAGCGGATCACCAATGCTTTTTCTTTGCATGGTTGGTTGGCAGCGATTCGAGGCGTTGAAGGCGGTGGTTTGGTGGAAGGTTTACCAGCACATACCTTTAAAACGGTGGCCGGGGATGTGAAATTAACCTGTCCGACCCAGGTGTCGATCACCGACAGGCGTGAAAAAGAACTCAACGATCTGGGTTTTATGGCGATTTTGCATTGCAAAGGTTCTGATAAAGCGGCGTTTTTTGGCGGTCAAACCACCGGTCAGCCACAAAAATACAATACCGATGCGGCTAATGCCAATGCGCGTATTTCTACCATGTTGCCTTATGTGCTTAATGCGTCGCGTTTTGCCCATTATATTAAGGTGATCATGCGTGACAAAATCGGCAGTTTTGCCACCAAAGAAAATGTCTCTGATTATCTTAATAGTTGGATTAGTAATTATGTGCTGGTGGATGATTCGGCACCGCAAGAAATGAAGGCCAGTTACCCACTGCGCGATTCTCGGATTGATGTCACGGATGTGCCAGGCAAACCGGGCAGTTATCGGGCTGTGGTGTTTTTAAGGCCGCATTTCCAACTCGAAGAGTTGACCACCTCCATTCGGCTGGTGGCTGAGCTACCAGGTTAACCATGCCAAGCAAACCTGAATTATTGATCAATTATAGAGAGAACCATCATGGATTTAATTTTATTACAATTTGGTGTACCAAACTTTACCTTTGCCAGTGAAGAGTTGTCCGGAACGGCCACCGCTTCACTGATCGACGGTGCTGAAGGTCCCGACTGGAAAGCCCTTTCCACCGAAGGGGCCAACGGCAAGTTTGAAGCCAACAACTGTGTTGAGTTGGTGTCGATTAACCAAGGCATTCAACAGCAAGTCACGACTGACGTCAGTAACAGTGCTCGAACCTCTGGGCGGCCGATTATTTCGGACTTTACCTGCGTCAAATATGTCGATGTGACGTCGCCGAAAATGTACGACTTTTGTCTGCGGGCCAAACCGCTGGACTTGGAGGAGGGCAATCCGACCACCATCTACGTGTTACGTAACTCTGGTGATCAGCTCAATATCATTATGCGTTTTGAATTGCGGCTGGCGATGATCAGCGAAATTCAGTTTCAGTCGCACCCCAATGATATGGCTACTGAGCAGTTTAAGCTTAACTTTACTGAAATTGCTTGGCATCACCAGTGTCAGGGTGCGAATGTGGCGAATCAGGGTTTTTCTGCTTCTGCTTGGAGTATTGCCAAAAACCGTCCTATTGGTGCGTTGTCGAAGTAAGTCTTAAGGGGTAAGCATGTTATGGATAAAACCTTGTTTGAGAAGCTGACTGGAGTAGCGGAAGATTTTACCCTGCAACAGTCAGTGACCCAGAATATCGATCGGATCCTCTGTTGTGGTGGATTCCTCGATGCTGCCACTGGCAATACAGTTGATTCAGCCAGAGAAGCCACAGACAACATTTTTCGTCATGCTTTGCCGAGTGCAGTTGACCAATCAATGGGTAATGAAGAGCAACAGGCGATATATCGGGCGACCCTGGCCAAATTGATATTGAGGTTTGAGCCAAGACTGAAAAACGTCACGGTGAACAATGTTGCGCAAGTGGGATTACGTTCATCCTGTCGGCTTAAGATTGAATTGGTTGATGGTGAGTTTGAACAGGAATTTGTTTTTGGCCAAATCTAATTACAACGGGAGTTAATGTGTCGAGCAAATATGAATACTTTCAACACGAAATGCGTTATTTGCGTCAGTCAGTGGTGGCATTCAGCGAGACTTATCCGCAGGTAGCATCGGAGTTGCGGTTAAGTGCCGGACGTTCGTCAGATCCGCATGTTGAGCAATTACTGCAATCCTTTGCCTTTATGACCGGGCAATTGCGCGCTGATTTGCAAAAACAGCGTGATCAGATCCCCAACCAGTTGTTGCACAGCCTTTACCCGAATTTAATGCGTTCTTTACCCTGCATGACAGTATTGCAGGCCAATGTTGAAAGTGACGGGGCCAATTTTGTTAATGGTTATACCCTCGAAAAAGGCCGCCAGTTTATCGGCAAAGCCAGTCGGGGCACCAAAGGTGGTCAAAGTGAAAGCATTGAGTGTCAGTTTATCAATGGTTATGACACCCCGATGTGGCCGTTTGCGGTCAATAACGTCAAGGTATTGCCGAAGAATTTCTTTCCTTTTCTCGATAAACGTTCAGATGTGCAGTCAGTTGTTTCGGTTGAAGTGGTGAATCACGGCACCGAAGCGGTCAGTCAATATCCGTTGGACAAGTTACGTTTTTACATTGGTGATGTGAGTCAGCGGACCCAGTTGTATCAGCTGTTATCAGACAAATTGGTCAGCTGTGCGATCCGGGTCAATGACAAGGTGGTTTCATTGGATGATTTTGCCGACCCGAGTGATACCGCTTTGCAATGGATGGGGTTTGAGGATGATCAGAATGTATTGCCAGATGATGCTGGTAGCCAAAGGGCTTATCGGTTATTGCAGGAGTATTTTGCCTTTCCCGAGAAGTTTTATTTCTTTGATATGACCCGATTGGCAGAAAAAGCAGCATTGACTGGCGCGGTGAATCGGTTTGAGTTGCTGTTTATGCTCAATGAACCGAGCAGGGCGATTCAATTAAGCAAAAACAGCTTTGTGCTCAATTGCTTTCCGGTGATTAACCTGTTTGAGAAAACCTTTAAACCGATACAACTGAAACAAAATCAGCATGAGTATCGCTTGTTGGCCGACGAACGTTTTTATTTGCAGGCTGAGGTGCATTCTATCTCTGAGGTACGCAGTATTTCGTTTAATGGCAAGAGCAACACCATCAGTGCCTGGCTGGGCACCAATGGCCGACCAACGGCCAATCAGTATTATGTCACTCGGTTGACGGACTTGCTAACGCCGGGAGAGCGGGGTTGTGACACCTTTTTGTCGATTTACGATGCTGACTTTTCGCCTAGCCAACCCATTGATCAAACCATTGCCGTAAAAGGTTGGTGTAATAACCGTCGCTTGCCCGAAGCGCTCAGAATGGGGCAAAAATTACAGCTGGTGGGGGCGGGGCCGATGCTCAATGCCGATGTGGTCGAGATGCCCACTAAGTTTAAAGGGGCCAGTCTTGAGGGCGAAAACAATATCAAACTGTTGTCGCAACTGTCACTTAACCTGCACGCCTTGGGCGAAGGCAAAAACCGACTGGAATTGCTCAAACAAATG
>JBLGCB010000456.1:0-5515 GCA_047617105.1 Phenylobacterium sp.
CGACAATAAAAAGGCCAATACAGCTTTCATCATCCAGGGTAGGGCGGTGAAATAAAACAGGCTGATAAAATATTGGTTAAACTCAAACGCCTGATAATCTTGCCCGGATTGAAATAAAATGGTCACCAGCATGGCGCTGCACAACAATAAAACCAGCACCAGCCATACCGCGACTAGTTTTGATAACCAAAAGGTCAAACCCGCCACGGGCATACTGTCGATAATATCGCCCATGCCCGAGGCGCGTTCTCGCCAGACCACCTCAGCGGTATAATAGGTGATAACAATGATACTTAAGATGTTCATGGCGTTTTGTATTTGCTCGACCATGCTTTGGGTGACGGGCCAGTAACTGGTGCCAAACATGCCTTTGGGTTGGGCCACCACCGCCAGTAATAGTAGCAGTGTACAGCCCACCAGAATATAAAACCCAGGATCAAAAATCACCTGTTTGATTTCAAAGCGAGTGCGGGCGATAAACTGCTGCCAGTTGGCGTTGTCTTTTCCGCTACTCTGGATTGGATGAATTGCGCCAGCGTTTTGGCTGATGGTGGCTTCATCTTTAACGGTTTCGGTTTTAATAGGCTTAGTTTTTTTTGATTTTAGTTGACGCAGCGACAGTGAACGCGAAAACCCACCAAAAACAGTCATCACCACAACACCGACGGTCAGCCAGATCAGCCGGTTTTGCAGCAACACCCCCTCTAGCGGTAACAGCTGAATATTTCTTTCGCTGGTGGTCCAGTACTGGGTGAGTTGGTTAAAAGCCCGCCAGCCAAAGGGGTCTAACAGCGCAGCGATATTCTGATTGGCGAGGGCATCAAACAAACTCTCGCTGATTTCATTTAGCACAATCACTGCTACCACGGCTAAGTAAATTGGCATGGTCGATTTAAATCGAATGGCTAGGGCGTAACAAAAGCAGCAAAAAACAAATAGGGTAGGCACCGATAACCACAGAAAAGGACTGAGATAATTGGCCAGATTAAACGGGCCGAAACGGGCTTCGCTGGCCCATGGCATTAAACTGCCGAGTAACATGCCCAGCGGCATTGCCGAGAATACGGTCAGTATCACCGCAAATGAGCCGCAAAAGCGCCCCAATTGGTATCTGGTGGGGTTGAGGGGTTTGCAATAAAGAATCTCTGCCATTTCGCTGGTGTGATCACGCAGCGCGGTGTCGGCGATAAAATTGACCACTAAAAATAACGAAAACATGCCACAAAATAACAATAACTGGCTAATCAAATAAGGGCTATTTTTGTTGAGCATTCCCCAACCTGTCATACCAATCTGATCAAAGCTGGTGGCAAAGGCGAGGCTAAAAAATATTAAGCTGGTGATAATAAACGATGGCTGGCGGGTAAAGTAACGCCACTCAAATAAGAACATGTGTTTGAACATTATACGGCTTCCTCTGCGATGTTTTGTTGAAATGGTTATCGGTGTAAACAAGAAAAGTAAACATCTTCAAGGTTGGCCGTTGCCTGCTCAAATCCCGGCGGTGCGGTGGGGGCCAGCACATGTAATACGCTGCGTCCGGCAAACAACCGTTTGGCAATTACTGGCAAGCTTTGCTCTAGGGCTTCAACTTCTTCAAGGGCCACGGTTTTACGCCAGATTTGACCATTAAGCTGTTCAATTAAGGTTAGCGGGTTGCCCTGCAATAAAATTTCGCCGCTAGCCAATACCGCCATTTGCGGGCAAAGCTCGGCGACATCTTCAACAATGTGGGTCGATAAGATGATCACCTTGTCTTGACCCAGCGAGACCAACAGGTTATGAAAACGGTTGCGCTCCTCAGGGTCGAGGCCACCGGTGGGTTCATCGACAATCAATAAATCTGGGTCGCCCAACAATGCTTGTGCAATGCCAAAGCGTTGGCGCATTCCGCCAGAAAAACCACTGACCGCGTTTTTGCGATGCTCAAACAAATTGGTTTGCGCCAATAAACCTTCAACCACCTCTTTGCGTTGTTTCTTGTCGGTCAAGCCTTTTAAAATCGCCAGATGGTCTAACAGTTCCAATGCAGGCACTCGGGGATAGACACCAAAGTTTTGCGGCAAGTAACCTAAACGGCGACGTAGGGCGACAGGGTCATTTAACACATCAATGCCATCAAAGAAAACGCTGCCGCTGTCGGCACTTTGTAAGGTGGACAGGGTTCGCATCAGCGAGGACTTCCCAGCACCGTTGGGGCCGAGTAAACCAAATAATCCTTTAGGCACTGATAAGCTGACATTATTGAGGGCTTTTACCCCGTTGTCGTAGGTTTTGCAGATTGAGTTTACTTCTAGCATTACTTTCTCCTGTGGTGTTCTTATTCAGTGTATTGTTAACATTAGCATGGTTGAAATGTCAACAGGAAGAATAAATGGGATGAAGGTGAATCCACATTAATGGAGCGCATTGCGCACCCTACACCAATTTCACCACTTAAAAGCAGACCAGTTAAACCTTGCCTTTGAGAGGATTTAATGCAAATCTTAGCGCGCGATCTCTGGGGTTAAATCAGAGGTATTAAAACAGCCAATCACGGCAGTACAAAATAGCAGCAAAAGACCAATAAAAGCAGAGCTCAGCATGACATTCAGTTTAAAAGTAGTTCATAAGGTTTATATCAGTTTCGGCATCATTGCCGCTTTGTTAATCGCTTCAAGTCTGGCGGCAGATGCTAAATTAGGTCATATCAGTGATTCTACTTTGCAGGTAAATGATTTGGCTGTTCCGGTGCTAAAACAAAGTAACCAGCTGCAAATCACCCTGCTTAAACAGGCAAAATTAAGTACATTGAGTTTTAACCATACCACCCTTGAACAAGTCAGTGATTCCCGCACTCAGTTTCAGCAGGCGACTGAACAATTTAGCAAAAATTATCAACAAGTTGCCACTTTGGTGAGCAATGACAGCAAATCAAGTGCGACCTTAAATGAGGCCAATAACAGTTATCAGCAATACATTTTGGCGGTGGGCAAAATGCTCGACGGGGTGCAATCGCGCATTGAATATACAATACAACTGAATAAAACCCATGAAGATCTTAAAATTGCCATTGATGAGGGCGGCTCTCGCTTGTTGGATATTGGTGAATTAGAAACCGGGGCCAATGGCAATACCGAGTTGTTGGGCCAATTTACCGGTTTGGCCAATCAGCTGGACGGTTATTTGTTTAAGTTTATTGGTTCTGCACGACAAATTGTGGTGATGACGACACTCGATGAAGTGGCGCAAAGCAAGGATGATGTTGGTTTTGGTATCAGTGATTTGAATGCCCAGTTTGGTTATCTTAATTCGCTTTCTGAGGATATTGAGACCAATGGCATGATGGAAAAGGTGATGACGGGTTATGCCAATGTACGAACATTAATGGTGGAAGATAATAACCTCGTTCAGGTTAAGCAGTCTCAGCTAGAACAGGTATTGATAGCCCAAGAACAAGTGGCACAGGCCGACCTTTACGTAAACCAAGCGAGTCTATCACTGGATAAATTGCTGACTCAAACCGATCTGCAATTTAACGCTTTGCAGCAACAGGTATTGCAAAAGGTAGATGATGGTCAACAGCAATTGCGCTCAGTGATGATTATCCTCACCATTTGTTCTTTAATCGCGACTTTTATTACTACTCGCGCGCTTACGCCGCTCAAAGGGATTAACCAAGTATTAAGGTATATGGCCCAAGGGGACCTTTCTCGTAAACTCAAAGTTAGCTCAAACGATGAGTTTGGCGAGCTCTCTGGCAATATCAACGACGTGGTCAGCGATTTAACCTCACTGGTGCAGCAAATTGTTGATAGCTCAACCAAATTAACCACCAACCTCACCGAGGTGGTCGAAAACTCATCCAAAGATATTCTTGAAATGTCTGAATTTGTTGAGTTGCAAAGGGTTAAAGTCGATGAGGTGAATCAGATCACCGAGAGTTTGGACCAGAGCACTCACTTTGTGGTTGAGCAGGCCAATACGGCGGTGGCTGAAATGAATCAGTCGTTGGAGCAAAGCAAGCTGGTTGACGGCATTGCCCAGGCCAATAATAAGCGCATTGGTGCTTTGGCGACCAAGTTAGATCAAGCGACCCAGAACATCGATCAGTTGCAAATCGAGTCCTCGATGATTGGTGGTATTATTGAAACTATTCGCACTATCGCTGACCAAACCAATTTGTTGGCCCTGAACGCCGCCATTGAAGCGGCCAGAGCGGGTGAGCAAGGCCGGGGTTTTGCGGTGGTGGCTGGCGAAGTACGCTCTTTGGCGGGCAGAACTCAACAGTCGACCACTGAAATTCAAACCATGATTGAAAAACTGCAAAAGCAAATTGGCGCAGCAGTCTCTGATATCTCTAGTGGCCAACAGCAAGTCACCGAGTGTGTTAAATACACCGATGAGCTGACCGAGTCATTGGCGATGATTAACCAGGCGATTAACCGAATTCACGGCATGAATGCTGAAATTGCCGAGTCGGCACAACAGCAACGTGATCAGAGTAATCAGATTAAAGATAAAGTTTCTGATGTATTGGAGATTGCCGAGAAAAATGCTGAAAAATCTCGCTCGACTATGGAACACAGCAATACCATCGCCAGCCTCGCTGACGAATTAGATAATTCTGTACATACCTTTAAGGTTTAGGCAGCAGTTTATCCTGCGCAATATTGAGCAATTTATTTTTGCCAGACGGTTAAAATGAGTCATAATGGTGTATCTCCCTTATGATTTCATCGAAATAAAGGATAAACACCAACATGGTTCGAATTGCTAAACAGCTGCATAGTCTGATTGCCTTACCCGATTCATTGTCGGCGTTAACCGATGCCCAATGGCATACCCTTGTGAGCTACGGTCACTCAAATATGTTTGACAGCGCCGGGGTGATCAGCAGAGTTATGAGCGAAGCCGTAGGCGAACACAGTGCCAACGATTTTGGTATTGTGGTGATTTTGGCGGGACATTTAAATGCGCCGATTAAAAATATTGATAGCAATTATTATCCCGGACAAGTGCTGATTGCCGATAGCATGACAGGCACCATCAGGATCGATGCTAATAGCCATATATTGCGTCTCAATGGTCAGGCATTAACCCGACTGGAGCGAGAGAATGCTCAAGTGGCCGAGGCATTTTATGCGCTGGTGAATCAGCAACAGCGTGAACGGGTATTAATCAAACGCCTAGAGCAACATTTTGGTGAATTGAGTGAATCGAATAAAAACCTGATTTTAAGCGAGTGTGAGTGGCAAACCTTGCCCCAAGGCGCGCAATTGGCCGCTGCTGGTGAAAGCTGCAATCATTGGTATATGGTGATTGACGGCAAGTTACAGGGCTTTTTTCCCGCGTCAGAGGATAGTAACAAGGCTGATCGTCAATGGTTGTCTGGCGATTTGCTTGGTCATCGCTCGTTGTTGAGTACAGGCGAACACCGGGCCACCATATTGGCGGCCACCGATGTGCGTTTGGCGGTGTTTAACCGCGCGACGTTTGATAGTTTATGGCAACAAGACCACTTTAAATCGGTGAT
>JBLGCB010000457.1:0-5503 GCA_047617105.1 Phenylobacterium sp.
TCTTGAACATATTTACTTCTTTGTTCGCTTCACTGGCAAAGTGGTCATTCTTAGACCGTGCGCCATCCCAGTGTTTAAAGATGAAAAAAGCCAATCCACATAACATCCCATAAATTAACACCAATAGCGCAGAGGTTAGCGGCGATAATGGGCTTTGCACTGGCAATTGTCCGGTTTTGATATATTCGATGAGGCCGAGCAATTGTTGCAGCGGTGTCGTACTCGCCATAATGGCTGTGACCATCAGCGCAAAACCTGTGGCGCAACCTGAAAATGCGGTAAAAGCAAAGCGCTCTCTGGTAAAGGTTCGACGTCTGATTAAGTAATAAAGGGTTGCCACCAGACAAATGACCACCAAGACGGCAAAAACTCCGCCAGTTACCGTTAAAATTGTTTGAGCTGTCATGCAAAAAACTCCATCATCGCTAAGTCATTGATGATGCGAGAAATTGGCATAAATAGCAACAGCAGGCAAGCCATTTGGCCCGGATTATTTTTAGTTGGTTTGGCATCACCAACCCTTCGTCGCCATCACATTGGTCGCCACTCAAAGATAGTCCACGCGTGGGCACATAAAACGTGCACACCCTACGCCATTCCATAGCAAATATTGACGTTTCGGTTGGCTTTTATTTCTGAGCGAAGTTGTTACCGCTCGTCGCCACCCCATTGGCCGCCACTCAAAGATAGTCCATACTAAAGTTTATCCAATGGCCACACGTTGCCGTCATATCGGGGTAAATCACCATGAAAAGACTTTCAGCCATCATTTTTCAGCTTATATTGATGTTTTTCGCCGCATCCTCTAGCGCGCAAAATAACGATTTTAAAGCAATGCAAGGGCTCGGTAATCCAGATTACCATGCCGTTATATCACCAGAGTTGAAGCAGACTTATCATCTATTTGTTCGATTACCGGCCGAATACGATAAAAAAGTGAAGTACCCCACGGTGTATTTGCTCGACGGCGGCATTACCTTTCCGATGTTGTCGGGTTTTTACCATTACCTGCGATTTACAGATGAGATACCCAAGATGATTCTGGTGGGTATTTCATACGGCAGCGATGATTTTAAAACGGGTAATAACCGCAGTCGAGATTATACCGCAAAATCTGCTGAGCGGGATTATTGGGGGGGCGCAGGGGTGTTTGCCAAAGTACTGCGCCAGAAAATTATGCCCTTGGTCGAAAAGCGTTACCCCGCAGACCCTGCCCAGCGGGTTATTTTTGGCCAGTCGATTGGTGGCCAATTTGTACTTTATGCCGCCTTGACCCAACCAGATTTGTTTGCTGGTTACATCGCCAGTAATCCGGCGTTACATCGTAATTTGCCGTTCTTTTTACAACGCCATTCGAAGGCGGCTAAAACCGCTGCTTTACCGCGTTTGTTTGTCTCTGATGGCGCTGACGATGACCCTCGATTTCGGGTGCCTGCACTCAAATGGATGAAACACTGGCAAAGCCAAACCAAATTGCCTTGGCTGCTAAAAACCACCACACTGCCAGGTCAAAGCCATATGTCGGCGGCACCGGAAGCATTTCGTCAGGGCATCCGCTGGATATTTGAGCGATAGAACACCACTATGATTTTTTGTTAGATTTCACCATTGAGGCGAGCACATCGTCTTTTTTGATCAGTCGATGATAAATCACCGCGCCAATATGCACGACCAGCAAAACCATCAGCAGTTTTATGCCAAATTCATGGGCCCCACGTACCAGCTCAAATGTCTGCTGCTGATATGCCTGTTGTGCACTGTGGTTTAAATCAAAATAGCCAAACACCTTGACCGGCAGTTGATGGAACCTTGCGCTGAGATATCCCGTCAGTGGAATAAATACCATGCAAAAATAAAGCCCCAGCTGAACCATTTTTGAAGCGCGTTGCTGCCATTGCGCTATATTTTGGGCAGGTCTTGGGTCACGTTTGATAAAACGCTTGCTCATTCGCATGATTAACAACAGGCTGATCACTGTGCCAATGCTCGAATGCCCAGTAAGTATGGTTTTATATTCTTCAGTGGTCATTTCTTGGGCGAAGCCTATCAGTGCCAGCAACATTAACAACACCAATATGGCCATACTCCAGTGCAACCATTTATAACCCCGATCATAATGCTTAGCCGGGCCTTCGGCGGGTTGATGTGCTGATTGATTGGTTAAGGTTGTCATAATTTGCTCTCCTGTATAAAGTTGCTATAGTATGATTGTTAATTCTTTACGAATAATTCACTATTTTTATATAAGACTGTTTTTTATGGCGAACAATGACCTTAACCAAATTCGAATTTTCAGCAAAGTCGCGCAGCTGCAAAGTTTTACCAAAGCAGCGATTGCCTTGGGGATCGAAAAATCGACGGTGAGCAGCAAAATCAGTCAGCTTGAGTCCCGTTTGGGCATCAGGCTGTTACAACGCACCACCCGTTCAGTCAGCTTGACCGAGGCCGGATCACAATATTTAAGTTATTGCGAACAGGCTTTGGCGGCATTACAAATGGGTGATGATTATATTGCCGACTTGAGCCAAACTCCGGCGGGACGACTACGGGTCAGTACTCCGCATAATTTGGTCGATTTTTTGATGCCAACGGTGATCACCCCGTTTTTGCAGCGCTATCCACAGGTGAGCCTAGAAATGGTGGAGTCAAGCGAAATCGTCGACCTAATTAAAGACAATTTTGATATAGCGATGCGCACCAGTTCGCAACAGATACCAGACAGTAGCTTGATTTATCGCAAAATTTACCAAGCTGAAATGGTTTTGGTGGCCAGTCGACAACATATTGAGCAATATGGTGTGGCACAAAACCCTCAGCAACTGGTTGCTCAGCCTAGCGTCGGGGTGATCAATGAAAATAGCGATGGCCAGAGCCAGTTTTTTGTTCATTGGAAAGAACAAAAAGTGGCGTTAAAATATCGCTTTGCGGTGAATAACATGAACAGTATTAAGCAGGCGATAAAAGCCGATTTGGGCTTTGGTATTGTGTCAAAAAATATGATCCGCCAAGAGTTGGCACAAGGCCAGCTAATAGAAGTCAGTAGTGATATCCGTATCAGACCAACGGCTTTATATGTGGTTTACCCGTCAAGATCTGGCCAACCAGCCAAATCAAAAGCCTTTGTTGATGCAATGATGCAATGGGGTCGAGGTAATGAACGGTAAATAGGGTGTTGGGTTTTCTATTAAGCTTGCGGGACAATTATATTTATCGGCTGACTACGTTGGTCCTGATTGACAACAATACGAACAGTGTTACCATTACGGAAATACCAACAAAAAGATAAGCCTGCTTTAATGAAATCAGTGATTCAAAAGAAATTCTACAACTATTTATTTAACAATAAAATTGTCTACAACGTCTGTATGGAAGACCCTCATACCGATATTCGCTTGTTCCAACCGACCTCGGGCAGCAACATTTTTGTTTTGGCCAGCGGCGGTTGTAACGCATTACACTACGCACTAGATGCCAACGTCGACAGTGTCCATTGTATCGATGCTAATCCTTGCCAAATCGCCTTGGTCAATATGAAAAAACAGGTATTCCAACAGGGGGATTATGAAGACCTGTGGAAGATGTTTGGTGACGGCATTCATGAAGATGTACACCTATCTTATGAACAAAAGTTACGCCCCGGTTTGCCCGATCGTTGCGTTGAATACTGGGATAAAAACCTCAAAAACTTTAAGGTTAGAGGCTCAAACCGGGGTTTTCAGTACCATACCGGTTGTGGTTTAATCACCCGTTGTTTTGCATTATTAAAAGAACCGCATTTGGCCCAAATCGCCCGGTTGTTTGAGTTAAATGATAAAAAGCAGCAAATTGAAGTCTACGAGCAATATCTAGAGCCTATCTTTAAAACAGTGTTGTGTAAAATGCTGATCAATGTCACCACCCGTTTTGGTATCCCTAGTCGACAAATCAGCATGATCAGCAATAACCCGACCGAAGTTTTAGAGTTCTTAAATGCGCGAATCAAACGTGCCCTAACCGAATTGCCTGCCAACGAAAATTATTTCTATCACCTGTACATTTTTGGCCGTTATAGACGTGATTGTGCACCAGAGTATTTAAACGAAAATAATTTTGAATTATTACAACAGGCACATCATAAGGTGGATGTAAAGAATGCTTACGTTGCCGATTATTTGGCTGGTACTAAACAACGGTTTAGTCACTTTGCTTTACTCGATCATTTAGACTGGTTAGTTCACGACCCTGAGTTGCTTGAAAAACAATGGCGCGCGATATTGTCTCGTGCTGAGACAGGGGCTAAACTATTGATTCGTACTTACTTTTCAGGCATGGAATGGTTGCCCGCTTTTGTTGAAAAACACGTCGATGTGATTAACGATATTGATGAACATGTTGCCACCGATCGCATCGGTATTTATAACAAAACCCATTTGTTACAAGTAAGGACGCCATTAGCCTCATGAATCAACCTAAAACCCAAGAAGCGACCAAAGACGTTAGCACCAAAGACAAGTTAATCAAACATTATGAAAAAGACGCGTTGATATACGACTTTAATCGACGCTTTTTTTTATTTGGCCGTAATGACATGATCACGCAGATTGGCGCATCGCTAAATCCTACCTCGATCCTTGAAATTGGTTGTGGTACCGGGGTCAATTTGGTCAAATTAGGTCAGCTTTTCCCCCAGGCTGAGTTAACCGGTATCGACTTATCTCAAGATATGTTGAATGTCGCCAAAACCAATTTGTCAGCGACAAAAAATGTCACGTTGGTCAATGAAATGTTTGATCAAAACACGGTATTGCCAAAATTTGATTTGATTTTATGCTCTTACATTACCTCAACGGTGCCTGACTTAGCGGCGTTGCTGAAATTAATCTCAGCGCATTTAACCCGTCAAGGCCATTTTGCTTGTGTTGATTTTCACAGCTCTAACGTAGGGGCTTTTAAGCGCTGGATATCTCATAGCATTCCCATTCGAACCCAGTTTCCAGAAGCTTTGTTAACCCCTTTATTTACCCCTAAATTATTACAAGCCAAAAGGGCTTACTGTGGTATTTGGCGATATTTTACTTATATCGGCCAAAAGCTTGAGCAACATGAGCAACAACAATGAAGCTGTTATGCACCTCAGATTGGCATATGGGCATCTATGGCGATCCCAGTGATGCGCTAAAACTCAGCAACGACGAGGTGCTGGAGATATTTGACCGCTGGGAGGCGGAGTATGATTTAATCTTACTCAATGGTGACATACTCGAAGTATTAAAAAGTGCTCGAATTAAATTCTCTCATGCCAGCCAAACCCGGCGAATATTGGCGGATCGTCAGCCAATCATAGAACGTATTACTGGTTCAAAAAAATACCTGTGGGTGGCGGGTAATCACGATCATACCTTAGAACAAATTTTGGGCCTGCCACTGACGGTCGAGGTTCAACTTGACCATGATTACACCTTAATTGCTGAACATGGTCATCTGCTCAGAGCGCCAAAAGAACATTATTCGAGTTATGCTTGGC
>JBLGCB010000458.1:0-5495 GCA_047617105.1 Phenylobacterium sp.
TCTGTAATAAAGGCCAACATCAGGGCTTATCCCTTTAAGACCATTGGCAAATTGTTGCCTGGTTGGTTCTGGCATATTTATGATTTCCATCATGGCATCCAATTCATTAAAACCAAAGTTTTGGCATTGAACTATAATCCCACACCATGAACAAACCGGAGCCTGATGACTGTAAGCCCGCTCGGATTCATAAATATACTCCTCGGCTACCCCCAGCGTTTTGGCTACATGTTCATTGGCCAATTTGGCAGCTGACAACGTGGTACTCATTATTCTTCCTTTTATTATTAAGTTAGCAAAACGTCGATATTACGACACTTCCTTGAGCCTGCCTGTATCCAGACATTGTCGCTGTTCGCCCTTTGCTGGCACCTTCGATTTTAATCACTTTGGTGCTTTGAAGTTTGTCTGATAATCGAGATGTTGGATTCATCTACAAGGCCTTCTTATTCCGGTCGATGAACGAAAGTCTTATGCCGTTTCTTTTGCAAAGAACACAGCCGCTTTTTTTAGGATTTCTTTCTCTATTTTCAGTCGTTTGTTTTCTTCTTTTAACTGCCTAATTTCCTGCTCTGGTGTGAGTTTTTCGTTTCCAGGAAAGGTCTGACTATTATCATCGCTGTTTTCTTTGATCCAGCGGGCCAGCATGGTTTTATTGATACCAAGACTCTTGGCAGCATCAGCAACACTGTAGCCTTGTTCCTTTACCAAACTAATGGCATCCAATTTAAACTCTTTGGGGTAACTCTTTCTTGTCACTATTTACTCTCCGTTTCTAATAAGCGTTTTATGTCTTAACCGATGTGTGCACTAAAGGCACGTTGTTGTCGTGCAGCAAATAAAGAAGCTCCAAGTATCGATCAAGCGCAGCACCAGAACCAAAATAAAACAGCAAACGCAGTTCAGTAATATTGCAGGCTTGTTGCGAAGCGCCATTAACCATTTCATTGGTCCCTGGACTCAGCTCAATGTTGCAAAGCTGAATTATTTGGGGGATTCACGCACCCAAATGCATTAGATAAAGTGTCATATTCGCCATATTTAAGTGGGTTTTAAGAACCATCTCCCCCTAAAAATCCCCAAGTACAGACAACATAAAATAAGGCCGATGTTCCCGTTGGGCGATTTCGCTACCAAGATACTCACCACTGCGGGTACCTTCATAAAAATGACGTGTGCGGGGATAACGGGCGGTATTGAACCGGGATACTTCAAACCGGGTTTTTACCCCAAAAAACCGGGTGGTTTCGATGAAGAATGTTAACACCTTATTAGCACTGTTGGTTTGTATTTCATCCACCAAAAAACTGTCATAGTTAAAGCTGCCCAGATATCCCAAACCCCAGGTGAATTGCTGTGCATTGAGGTCTTGGCGGAAGTCAAACCTTAACCAGTCAGGCGTATAATTGCTAATCGCTCTGTCCTGACCAATCACAGGATCATCAAAGTGAGATTGGCGATAGCGGTAAGTGATGTCAATCAGGCCATTGTGCAGGATATAATCCAGCGGTAATTTCAATTCGCTGATCACGCCCCAGGTTTGAGCATCTCCGGCATTACCGAGTCCCATGCTTGTCTCGCCCTGTTCATTCGTTGACAGTACGATCTGTTCCAGAATATCACTGCGCCACTGACGAAAGGCTTTGATTTTTAAACTGCCACGCTCACTAAAATGCCAGTCAAAGGTTGTGGCAATTTCACTGGTCTGGTCCGGGGCCAGCTTGGGGTTACCTGCTGTCGTGCGCTTTTCTGATGCCACCGAGTTGGCTGCAAAGTCGTTGAAATTAAGTTGGCCAACCCGCCGTTCGGCTTCAAACGTTAATCTCATCTGTTTATTCAGCTGATAACTGGCCGAAAGACGGGGTTTGATAAATTGAAAAGTTTGCTGTCGCTTGGCATCACCACTGACTTTGATTTGCGACACTTCTGCCGTCAATCCGCCTTCAACAGAAAACGCCGAACCGGCCTGATAGACAAAGTTGGCAAATGCCTCACCACGCCACTCCTGCACCACAACATCACTACCAAACACCGGTTCGAACAACTCACGTTGAGAAAATACAGCATCAGTATCCAGGCGGTTATTGGCTACCTCAATGCCAAACTCCGGCTTAAATGCCACGTCAGCAACTGTGCCCAAGGTAGCCCGACTGACAAGCTCTGTTTTCAATCTGTCTTGGACATAAGTGCTGTCAATCATCGTCTCGTCACTGTCTTGTTGATTAAGGTCATATTGATAACGTGAATCCTTCACCACTGCCAGGCCCAGCAGGCGTAATTTCCACTCATCATTGCTGCTGAGCCAGTCAACCCCCAACTCCCCAAGACGCGATGTGTTTTTTTCATTGAGCGTCCAATATGAATCCGGTTCGCTGCTGTCAGGCAATCGGTTGGTATAGGTGTTTCGGTTGGTATCTCCTTTAAAGTCATCAGCTGCAAAGCGACCATTGAATGTCAACTTGCCACCCGCCGCCGCACGGGCACCTTTACCATTAAAATAAGCATATCGGTTACTCGACGGGTAAACTTCAGTGGCAGCCCACAACAATTCATCCGCTTTGTTTTGCTGCTCAATCAAGGCACTGCGATAATGAGGATCCACCCCGATATCCATATCAAAAGCTGCCTCCCATAGACCCAGCGGGGTGCTGATGGCTGCTTCCAGATTGGGCTCGATCTGAGTACTTGCCGTTTGCTTTATTCTCATGGTCCAGGTGCCATGAGTCAGGGTTTTACTGCTGACAATATTGGCCACAATCGCGTGCCCTGCCGCTTCACCTGCGTTGCCATGTAATATTTCAATTCGAACCACCTGGCTGGCAGGAATGCGAGTCAATGCAGCAGACAAGCCGCCTGACTTGGTGGTCGGGCGGGAACCGTCTATCAATACATTACCAGCATTATTACCAAATCCCCGGTCGCTTGCACCTTCATCAAAAGAAAACCCTGGCAAACGATTAATCATCTCCAGTGCATTTCGGGGGGAGTACCGGGCAAAAAAGTCAGCGGGGTAAACCAAAGACTCAGTGGATTGGATAACATCAGAAGGGGTTAGTGGCACCATATCCCCGGCCAGCACGGGTAATGGCAACAGACTGACGAGGGTTGCACCAAGGTAAATGGTGATTGCAGGTTTAAGACCCATTGTTGCTTTGTGATTGTTATTACTCATGATCATTTGTGCTTAATTTATTATTGTTGGTTAATCGGGTGATTTTTATTGGTTTCATAAATACGTCGTCTTTCATTCAGATCTGTCAACTGGCCTTCTTCTGTTTATCGGGTTTATCCACTGCCATGGATGGCTTAAAGCCAACCAGTGCATCACTGACGTTTAAAGACAGGCTTTTTTCGAGGCCAGATATCTCCATTTTCAAGTCGATCAGTTTTGCCGGGTCCGAGTCCACCGGAAATTCAATCAGCTGTTTGTAAAGCCCCTGTAATATGACCAGTTGCTCATCCCTTTGTTTGTTGGTGTTGATCGTTTGATGAAGTTGTCTCGTGTGATATTCGGCGTCTTCCGCAGCATCAACAAATTGCTCCACGCAATGGCCCAAAAAACCAAGCAAATGACCCCGGCCACAACAGGATTCACCCGGCAAGCTTTCTGATGATGCCGCCATCACGATGTCGCAAGATGATAAAAAATTTAAAATAGCACTAACCTGAAAGGGATCTACGGTTAATTCAATGCCACAAGTTATTTGGTTGTTTTCTTTGTCCACTTTTTATGTCTCACTTTTTATTGCTGGTTAATCGGGATTCAAAGGATTGGCAGCGCATATTTTTTGACGCCAGAGTGCGCAATATTTGCCATTTGCTCTTATTTCAAAATACTGATAGCCTGAAGCTATTGTTCCTTACTCGCTGGGAACATCCAAAAGGTAACATTAAACACCTCCTTTAATAGTTAAATTTGGATCAAAGGTGATCTTTAGTGTCACCTTTAAGAATATTACTCCCGCCAGCCTGAATAAACCCTGTCTTCATCGGTAAATTTGCGTAATATAGCGGTTTGACTGGCGAAACAAATGAGGTTGCAGTGGTACCAAACGACGACGGCTTGACACCGGACGGGCTAAATGAGTTTTTTACATTAACACTTGAAGAGCGGCAAAGCCGGGCTGAGGGTATGGTGAGCAGAATGATGGCCGCTTTTGAAATTACTGGCAAAGGCAAGTTGGCCGCCATTCTTGGCAGTGACAGCAAAGCACCGGGCAAATGGATTAAAAAGGGTAAAGTACCAGAAAAAGCCATTTTGTTTTGCCATTACACCACAGGCCATTCGCTGGACTGGTTATATGACGGCAAACAGGCCCCCATCGTCATCGACAAAAAAGCCTTTAGTGCCTTGCAGACAGAAACGAAAAAGTGGTTAATCAAGTGTGGTGACATGGATTGGATAAATCAGGCTGAGACTGGCGGTTTTGACATCAGCGCTCAGAAAATAACTAAAGCCATGGTGGCTTGTCTAATCGCTCAATCAAGGTGACTTTGGTTCATCTGGATCATTCTTCACCAAGCGTAACACCGGGGCATCACTATTACCTTCAAAGCTACCTTCAAAGCTACCTTCAGAGCTACCTCCAAAGCCACCCTCAGAGCTATCGTTTTCTTCAATATCAGGCATTTCTGCCTCGGCTGTCTGGCTGGCTTCCAGATTTTCAAAAAAATTCACAGTATCAGAATGGGTATCCAAGCATTGCACCTTGCGCTCAAGCGTTGTGGCTGTTTTAGTTTGATGGCGCAGGTAAGCCATAAATGTGCTTCTATATTTACTTAGGGTGAACCTTTTATCATTGCCGTGAGGTTGGTTTTTACCAAAATTATGCTTAGTTGATAAAAGTGTGGCCTTAATGATCACCATGCACAAGAAACAAAATATGCTAATAAAAGCAGTGGTTGCCATCATTCATCCCTAGTGCTCTGATTATTTACTACCAGAAAGATTGCCTTCTTTTTACCTTCGGAAACCTTAATGTCGGGCAGTTCTGATAAGGGCGTTTTTATACCAGCCATCAAGTCAAAAATGTTCGTACAATCTTGAACCTCTTGCACATATGTTTGCCTGTCCTCATCCGTTCTGGCCGCCTGATATAGCTGGCGCAGCTGAGCGATTAACACAGACCTTAATTCGCCCACGCTATAACTCGGTTCATCGTCTTTACAATCATTTTTGCCATGGTTATGCCGGAAGGATAAAAGAAAATACCTAATCAACACCAAGCTAGCACAAAAAAATATGATCAAAAAACCTGTTGCAGCCATAATCATTAACCTTGGAACGCCTGTTTTTTGTCGGTAAAATATTTATAGCCCGCTATGGCTGTTATTACAGCAGCCATCAGTAATACACCAATGTTAATGCTCGGAATCCCCCATTGATACAAAGGATCCAAATAGTCTGTATTCCAAAGGTATCGTTCAGCCAGTCGGCACAGATTAATCATCCCATCACACATGTATGCGAATAATATTGTTGTTGTAAGGTATCC
>JBLGCB010000459.1:0-5484 GCA_047617105.1 Phenylobacterium sp.
GACAATAATCACCGGTGATGTGGCAAAGTAAGGTTGTGATTCATCAAAATTACAATCAACGATAACATCAGGATAAAAGTAGTTTGGTCCGGCTTTAATTTGCATGTCAGATCCAAAAGGTTCACAAGGAGAGTTTTCTAAATGGTTGCCAAATTTTCTGGTAATATTATTGGCGATCCGTTCATGATTACCACTTGCACCCGCCATGGCATAAACTTGGCCGTCAACAAATTCATGTTTGACGTCGCTCACCCGCTCACCTTCAAGGTAATCGCTTTCACTTAACAGTGTTGCTTTTTTTACGGTTGACACGATAATGACCTTTTAAAATTGCCAATGACACTTAGCCTTATTGTAAATAACAACTGAGCAAAAGCCTACTTTATCTTACTGGTTTCTTTTCATTTGAAAGGTAAATTGAACTAAATCGATTTGCTCCGGTCAGAGAGTCTTAATGGAAAATAAATGGAAGATATGTATGAAATTATTCAACTCTGGTAACAGCGCAAAAAAAACGGCCAAGAAATTTTGGAATAATAATAAGCAACTGGTGTTATTTTTAGTGCTTATGTCAGTTTTTCGCAGCGCAGTGGCCGATTGGAATACCGTGCCTACGGGTTCGATGAAACCAACCATCGTTGAAGGCGATCGTATCGGGGTGATTAAAATGGCCTACGATTTAAGAGTGCCCTTCACCCATACTTCACTTTATGCCATCAGCGATCCTAAACGTGGCGATATTGTGGTGTTTGAATCTGCTGCCGCCGATATGCGCATGGTAAAACGGGTTATTGGCCTACCCGGTGAAACCATCGCCATGAACGGCGGTACCGTGTTGATCAATGGCGAATCCGCCAACTACGAAATGACCACCTCAAACGACCACCTCATGATGTTCAATGAAAGTACAGGCGATATGAATCATCCTATCCAAGTATTGCAGCAACGCTCAGGCGTCGGCGATAGCTTTGCCTCAGTGGTGGTGCCTGAAGATCATTATCTGGTATTGGGTGATAACCGCAGAAACAGCTCTGATTCAAGAGTCTATGGTTTTATTCCAAGAAGTGAAATCGTCGGCCGCGCCGCCTCAGTGGTGATGTCATTTAATTACGATAATTATTATATTCCTCGTAAAGAACGGTTTTTTAAACCGCTCATATAGATATTCAGCGTGCTTATATTTCGCTTCAGAACAAGGCATTTTCGCACGGAAAATAGGCGCATATAGGTCATATGTAACTGTTTGAGTACGAAAATAACGCCGTTATGGTGCGAAAGATGAGCGCGCTAGGCTCCAACCTTGCCTAGCAAACGATAATAAAACTCAATCGCCTCAATGTAATCGGCAACAGGCATCTGTTCGTCGATACCATGCAGGCGTTTGAGTTTTTCTCTGTTCATCCGCATCATCAAAAAACGATAAACATTATCAGCCACCGGATAATAATACTTACTGTCTGTGCCGCCTTGCACCAGATAAGGCGCAACCAAGACATTATGATCTGACTCAACAATACTCTGCGCAATCAATTGATAACTGGCGCTGTCGGTGCTCGATACTGGCGACGGGTTAATCTTAGTCCCTAGCTCAACCTTCACCCTCGGGTCATCAATCACGTTTTCAATATACTGTTTCACACTGTCGTAGCTTTCTCCCGGAAATATCCGCGCATTCACCACGCCACTGGCCACCGTTGGCAAAATATTCGATTTGGGACTGCCTTTAACCATCGTCGGCGCGGCGGTAGTACGTAAACTGGCGGCAATTTTGGGTTGAGACAGCAGTTTGTTTTTCACCAATGAATCAAATAACCATAAATTAGCCATCACCATTTTGATGGTAAAAGGCGCATAACTGCCGATATGGGCAAAAGTCAGTTCAGTAAATTGCAAATTGGGCTCAAACGGATTTTTTTCAATGTTCACTATCGCCTGACTCAAAATGCCAACCGCTGTTTGTGGCGGGGGCTGTGACGAATGTCCACCAGCCGCGGTGACCGTCAACTCAATGTTGGCATAACCTTTTTCGGCAATGCCCAGCAATGCCACTGGCCGAGTGAAACCCTGCATTAATCCTTCGGTGACCGCGCCGCCCTCGTCGAGGACAAATTCAAAATTGATGTTGTTATCGGCAAAGTACTTAGCCATTTGCGCCGCCCCATCAGCGCCGCCCACTTCTTCATCATGACCTAAGGCAAGATAAATGCTGCGTTTGGCTTTATTACCTTGTTTTAACCAACCTTCGGTCGCCTCCATCAACGCCATTAGGCCACCTTTTTCATCTAATGCCCCTCGGCCCCAAACAATACCTTCGCTGATATCACCACTAAAAGGTGGGTGTGACCATTTATCGCGGTTAAACGGATCAATAGGCACTACATCCATATGGCCTAAAAACAACACCGGTTTAAGCGTTGGGTCAGAACCTTTGATGTGATAAATCAGGCTGTATTGGTTGATCACGGTTTTTTCGGCGACTTGGTGCACCTGCGGGAAAGCATTTTGTAAAAATTGATGGAATTGCAAAAATGCTGGGGCATCAAACTGACTGCGATCATCATATGAGATGGTCTGAATTTGAATCGCCTCAGACAACCGGGCCGCAGCTTGTGTGGCCTGCGTCTCGTTTAGCGTCATGCTGGCCCCGCCTTCAGCCGGTTTTGGCTGGCGATCGTCAAAGACATAAACCGCCCGTAGCAGTACTACGGCAGCGATAAGCGCAATGAACAATCCTATGGTGATAAGCCCTTTTTTCATCGGTTTTCTCTGTTATTGGTGGCAAACATAAACTAGAGCGACAGTATGCCCTAAGCAATACCATTTGCAAAAAATCCTGTAAACTATTGACAACAAAACCGCCGCAAAGCCTGAAATATCAAGCTGAAACATCGCTTAACGCTTTTATGCTACCTTTAACTTATAAATTTTGTATACTTACCCTACGATTGCTGCTGGTTGCAATCGATAAACGATGAGGTAGCATTTTTTGATATTATATCGATACGCAATAATCTTTTTAACGCTGACTATTACCGGGTCTGTCGTTGCTGGTGAAATGATTGATCAGACACTCAAAGTGCCTGACACTGGCATTTTGTTGATCGATAACAGCCGTGGTATGGTTAAAATCACTGGCTGGGACAAAAAAGAAGTGTCAATTCAGGGGGCTGTAGATGATTCAGCACACAAACTGATCTTCAAAAACAAAGGCCATAAAACCCTGATCAAAGTGGTGATGGAAGGTGTCGAACACCAAGGCAATACCAGCGATCTTAAAGTGTTTATGCCCAAAAATCACAAACTACGCTTTAAAGGCGTAGGCTCTTCTTTTGTCGTGGTCAACCTCACCAACGGCGTTGAAGGTAAAACCATCAATGGCGACCTAACCATACAGAATGTTCATAATAGCCTGAAAATCTCCTCGGTTAGCGGTAAAATCACCGTCAGCGACTCCTCAGGCAAAGCCAAAATCCAATCCGTCACTGGTACCGTTGATTTTTCTGGCAAATTCGACAAGGCAAAAATCAAATCCACCAGTGGTGACATCATTGCCGATATTGGTAAAACCCACAATTTAAGAATCAAAAATTTTTCCGGTGATACCACCATCAGCGGAAATTTACTCGATGAAGCACATGTAAAGTTGACCAGTGTCAGCGGTAATATTCATTATACCGCCAAAGACACGTTCAGCGGTGACTGTAGTATCGCCAGCCAGTTTGGTGGCAAAATCCTTAACTTACTCACCAGCCACGATGCATGGAGTGAGGATATGGATGAACGAAAACTGAGTTTTGTCTCAGGCGACGGGTCGGGAAAACTGGTAATGAATACCGTTTCTGGCTCAGTAACACTCGATAAATAATCTAAGGAACCTATAGCTCAACGTGATCAGCACGTTCAGCTTTGGAGCAAGCTTTTGGAAAGATTTATAGCTCAGCTAAAGCAGCGACAAGTATTTAAGGTCGCGACTATATACGCCGTATCAGCTTGGCCGCTGATCCAGATTGCGGATTTAAGCGTGCCTGCGTTGGGTTTACCCGATTCAGTGATGACGCTGTTACTGCAAATTTTCATTGCTGGTTTTCCGGTGTGTTTGATTTTTGCCTGGTTGTACAACATCACCGATAAAGGTATTGTACGCGCCAAAGCAAATGGCGAACAGGTCACAGAGCCACAAGCAAACGTACAAACAACTGTCGCAGTCGCCGGTTCGCTGGTATTGGTGGTTTTGGTCACCCTCGGCAGTCAGTTGATACTGGATGATAAGTCCCAGACGCCGGTGATTGCCAGCACATTCCCGGGGCCACAACCACTGATTATACCCGCCACCAAGGGTAAAGAATCAATCGCCGTATTACCTTTTGTGCCTTTTAGCAATGATCTGCAAGATGAATATTTTGCCGATGGCATGGTCGAAGAACTGCTTAACCTGCTGGCCAGAATTCCTGAATTGCAAGTGGCAGCACGCACCTCTTCTTTTGCTTATAAAGGCGTCACCAACAAAACCATTCCACAGATTGGTCGTGAGTTGGGCGTTGATACCATACTCGAAGGCAGCATTCGTAAAAACGATACCACCAATAAAATCAGAGTCACCGCCCAGCTGATTAAAGTCAGTACTGGCGAGCACTTATGGTCAGAAACCTATGACAGAGAGTATCGAGATGTCTTCCAGATTCAGGATGATATCGCCAGTGCCGTGGTGAAAAAGATGGAAGTGACCTTATTGGGTGGCGACAGTGAGACAACCAAATTCACTTCACAAACCCATAACGTGGCAGCCATGGTTGCCTTTAGTAAAGGCCAAACAGAGCTCAATCATCGCACCGTCGATTCGCTAAACAAAGCCTTAGCTTACTTTAAAGAAGCCATTAAGCTCGATCCTAACTACGCCAGAGCTTACGTTGGCGTTGCCGATGTCAATAACCTGTTGCCACTGTATGGCTCTTTACCTAAAACTGAGGGACAGAATAACGCCAAAGAAGCGATTGATAACGCCCTTGCCATTGACAGCCAGCTTGGTGAAGCTTATGCCTCACAAGGGCTGATGCTGATCCCCCTCGACCCAGTCAAATCAGAAGAGTCATTCAAACAGGCCATCGCTTTAAACCCCAGTTATGCCATGGCTTATATGTGGTATGCCACCTTACTTAAGCATACTGGTGATATGGATCAAGTTCAAAAAATGTATGAAAAAGCATTTGAGCTGGATCCTAAATCCCCCGTTGCCGCCTTTAATATCGCTTGGCGTTATTACGAAGCGGGCAACGAAGAAAAAGCACTCGAGTTGTTTTCTCATATTATCGCCAACGACCCCTACTACCCTGGCGCATATGGTTTAATGGGTTCAATTTTAAGCAAAAAAGGCCGTCTCGATCAGGCCATTGATATGCTAAAACGGGCGCTGACCATTGATCCAACCAATCAAGATGCCGTTATGGGGTTACTGATGGCCACCAACGATATCGGTGACCTTGACGG
>JBLGCB010000460.1:0-5462 GCA_047617105.1 Phenylobacterium sp.
AGCGGTCTGGCGATTCGACGGGATGAAATTATCGCTCAACGTTTCCATAAAAGCCACCAACGCTTTCACTTCATCTTCGCTCAGTTTCAAATCGCCCAGTTCATCAGTATTCACATTCTCATTAACGTCGGGTTTGCCCCAGCTGTCTTTAACATCACGAGTATTGTAAAAATCGACCACTTCTTCCAACGTGGTGAAAATACCATTATGCATATACGGCGCGCTTTTGGCGATATTACGCAACGTCGGCACTTTAAACTTGCCTTGCTGTTGTTGACCATCGTTGATATGCGGGTTGGCTGCTAGACCCATATCCACATAAGCTTTTCCTGCGGGGTTATGTTTGGCTGACATCTTTAAAAAGGGCAATTCAAGGTTTTTGCTCAAGCCCAAATTATCATAGGTGAAATCGGTGAATAGCGGTGGCGCGTTATTCTCGCCTGGCTGACTGGGATGACAAGCCGCACAATTGCCTTTATCCTCGGCTTCGAACAGTTCTAAACCGTGTTTTTCGAGCTCGGTTAAGGTCACCTTACCGTTGAGGTATTGATCGTATTTGGCGCTAAAAGGTGCAAACTCAGGACCATTTTCATAAGCCACAATCGCATCGGTGATGGCGTTGATTGCCGTTGTTTCATTGTCCCATATTGTATCGCCGTAGAGTTGCGACAAGGTTTGCGCATAAGGGGCTTGTTTGACTTTGGCAATTAGGGCCGCATTGGAAGGGTTGCCCATTTCCAACGGGTTGGTGAACGGTTTATCGGCTTGTTGCTGCAAGGTTTTGGCGCGGCCATCATAAAAGAAACCACCCACCCAATGCGCTTCCTCTTTATCCCAATACAGTTCAGGATTGAATTTGGCATAAGCGATGGAGGGTGCATTACGATTACCAAACAAGGTGGCGATAGCGCCAGGGCTAACCACTTGCTTTGGGTCGCTATACCCTGCACTGGCCTGATGGCACGAGCTACAAGATTGGCCCTGTGGTTGTGACAAGTCTTTATCATCAAAGATTAACTTGCCAAGGGCTATTTTCAACGATTGTGCGGTGGCCTTTTTGTGGTCAAGATGATCAGCCGCGAAAAGCGGCGCGCAGAAGATTAAAGAAGAAGTTAATAATAGAGTCGTGCTCGGGAATTTCATCGGTTCGGGGTCCATCTTGAATTTGGGCTACATAAACATTACCAGACAGGTTACCATCGACCCAGCCTGAAATGCAAATGATAACTATTATCATTCAATTAGCAAATGTAATTTGTCCCTCCACCACTAACGCATCGTAAGCCTGTTGCAAACGTTGAACCATAGCATCAGGGGTAGCAAGGCTAACCGCCATATAAGGCAGCGTCTCAAACAGCGGCATCACAGGCACCACCTCGCTCGGCTCAAAACCAAAATGCTCAAATTCCGCTTTGAGCGTCGTATCATTAAACGCCAACAAGTCTCCCCGACCTTTAAAAAACATCCGTACAATATGTTCAATGGTGCTTGATGTTTGTAATCTGCCAAAACCATGAGATTGCAACCATAGGTGGTTCATAGTGTCCCGGTTGGTCACCACCTGAAACTGACGCGCTTCATCCAATGTATGCGGGGTTATATGACTGTTTTTCTTTAACCGATATAAAAAAGTCGTGCCACCTTTGCCCAATGGCCTGACCCATTTAAATAACATCTCCCGACCGGGGATTCTGATAATGGTATAAATCAGCACATGTTGCTCAGCTTGAGCCAGTTTATAGGCCCTCGCCCAGGGGTAAACCGCGATGTTATAATCGATTTTTGCCTTGGCAAGTACCTTCTTAACAATGGCGGTAGAGATACCTTTGACTTCGCCTTGCTCTTGATAGTTATATGGCCGCCAGTCTTCAGTCACCACGGTGAGCGCTTTATCTTTAGCCACAACAACAGCCATTGGCAACGACACCAAACTCAAAAACAAAAACAGATTTAACAAAAACTTTTTCATCGCCACCTTATGACATCATTTGAACGACAAGCCATATCCTAATCATAGCCAATGAAAGGTTAAGTTGCACTAAATCAATACTAAACCAACACCAACACAGTGAACAAAAGCCCAAAAGCCCCGCATATTCATTGTGCAATTATTTAAAAACACACTATATTCAAGTATATAGCACTTTTTGATGGCGCTATTTCCCCGCAGTCCATGGCCAAACCTTGGCTGCGCGATCGAATTTAACAGGGCCACCGCAAACAGCTTATGCAGTGACCCTCAGGAGCGTCTATGTCCATAAAATTAAACCCGATGGGGTCCTTATCTACGCTGTCTCAACTTGAAGTTGATCGGCTGAAAAATTCCTCTACCAGTCAACTTTATCAAATCTACCGCAACTGCTCTTTGGCCGTTCTCAATGTTGGTAGTACCACAGACAGCAGCACCGAAATTTACGAGCGTTTTAAAACTTTTGACGTCAATGTATTACGCCGTGAACGCGGCATCAAGCTCGAACTATTTAACCCGCCCGAGTCGGCGTTTGTTGATGATGTGATCATCAAAGGCATTCATGAACACCTGTTTTCAGTACTCAGAGACATTTTATTTGTCAATACCCGTTATGGCCCTGACCAATCCATCAACCTGACCAGCACCAGCACCAGCCATATCACCCATGTGGTGTTTGATATTCTGCGCAACGCCAATTACATTCAGGCCAATCAAGATCCCAATATCATTGTCTGCTGGGGCGGCCATTCAATCAACGAAATCGAATATAAATATACCAAAGACGTCGGTTACCAGCTTGGTTTGCGCGGCTTAAATATTTGCACTGGTTGCGGACCGGGTGCCATGAAAGGCCCAATGAAAGGCGCGGCCTTAGGCCATTCAAAACAACGTATCACCAATGGTCGTTACTTAGGGCTGACGGAGCCAAGCATTATCGCCGCCGAGCCGCCAAATCCGATTGTCAACGAGCTGGTGATTTTGCCAGATATTGAGAAACGCCTTGAAGCATTTGTGCGTTCTTCCCACGGCATTATCATCTTTCCAGGTGGTGCTGGCACCTCTGAAGAACTGTTATATATTCTTGGTATTATGTTGCACCCCGAGAATCAAAAACAGGTATTGCCAATTATTCTGACCGGCCCCAAAGAAAGTGAGAATTACTTTCGTGAAATCGAAAAGTTTGTTAGCCAGACCCTCGGTCAGGAAGCATTAGACAAGTTTGAAATTATTATTGATGACCCAGTCAAAGTCGCTGCCACTTTAAAGCGTAAAATGGCCGACGTAAGAAGTTATCGCAAAGAAAGTGGTGATGCTTATTATTACAACTGGACCCTGAAAATTGAACCTGAATTTCAACTGCCATTTGAGCCCAGCCACGCCAATATGTCGAAACTCGATTTGCATATGGACCAGAGCACCGAGCAACTAGCGGCCAACTTACGCCGCGCCTTTTCGGGCATTGTCGCGGGTAATGTTAAAGATGAGGGCATTAAAGAAATTCAGCGTAATGGCCCATTTGAAATACATGGCGACCCAGAACTGATGAAACTGGTGGATAAACTGCTTAAGGCTTTTGTTGAACAGGGGCGGATGAAATTGCCTGGTTCGGCTTATGTGCCTTGTTATAAGGTGAGTACTTAAACCCGATTCTGCCAGGCAATAAGCTCTGATGGCCTAAGACCATAACGCACTAAAACGCCTTCATGCAGACGGCGTAATTCTTCTATCGCGAGCGCCCTGACATTCACTTCGTCACTACCGACATGGTGTTTTGCCAGCGTGCGCTCAATCACTTGTAACGACTCATCTTGTGGATGAGTCACCACCTCACGCACAATCTCTTTGATCACCTCACGATATTGCAAACGAAAAGGGTCTGGCGCTGCCAACCCTTGTTTTATCGCCAAATACGCTTGAGTTGAACGTTCATAAGCCCAGACATAGAGATCACGTAACAACTCAACTCTGGTCAATTCATAAACCCCCAAGGTCGCCCGACTATAAGCCTGCTCAGGCACATCCAAAAAAGTCAGCGGACATAAATTGGCTCTGATCAGTGGCAAATTCGCCGCCAGTCGAGAAGTGCGTTTGTTGATATCAGCAAACGGCTGCAAATAGGGCAAATGTACCATGATAAAAAATGACTGTTCAAACGGATCATTAATCAACTGGGCTTTGGCCAACACCACATCCAAAGTTTCGCTGATTTGCGACTCTCCGGCCAATGGATGGAACACACTCTTGCCGATTTCAACCATATGCTGGCGAACACGACCTTCGTCAGCTGGGTTGGGTAACAAGTTTTCTGATAATGCACTGTGCAGATTAAGCATGGTATAGCGGTTAAAATTGATGTCTGCGGCATTATCGACCAGCAATTCGATCGCGGCTTTATGATTTAAAATCATCTGGGTTTCAATCGCGCCTTTACCGTCAGCCACCTTGCCGTATTCAATCAACTCATGGGTATCCAAACGACTGTAAGTGTTACCTTCCAGCTGGCTTGACGCCCATGATAAATCAATCAACAAACGATTTAATACCGCTCTGCCATGGGTGCCCGCAGGCTGGGTGTTTTGCTTGGTATCGCCCATCCGCCGTAGTTGATTGCGTAATGGTTCAGACAGGTATTGAGTAATATTCGGCTGATAGGCATCGAGAAAGTCTCGTTGATAACCGACCGGTTTGCGTGCCGCGATGCTTTGGTCGACATAACTCAGAATATCTTTGCTGTCTGTGGCAAGGGGAATGTAGCTGGGGAAGTTATTTGAGTCTATGTCTGATTGATCTTGTGATACCGCCACATAACGACGCGCACGGGCTTTACCAATGGCGGCAATTTTACCGTCTTGTTGAAGTTGCACTAACCATCGCTGGATGGTTCTTTTAACCAAGTCCGGGTGCTGATCCAGCAGGTCATTAACCGACAGAGGTTGGCCTGCATCAAGTAGGGTTTGGTGGAATTCGTTGATAGTAGTCATAACACAGTGGCGCAATAGTGGCGCGATTCTTTGGATTGATGGCGTTATTATGGCGCGATTGAGAGTATCGCGCCACTTTTATTGTCGCAATACTGCTAAAAAGTGGCGCGATACTTTGATTTGGCAGCGTAGGGTGCGGTAGAGCCTAAAGCGAAACCCACCAGAATTGGGCTGCAAACGGTGATATTGTACTGCTATCATGCGCAAATGATGGGTTTCGTCTGGGCGGCATCCCGCTTCGGCTCTACGCCATCCTACGACGCATCCGCCAAACGCTGCTGCAAATCCGCTAAATGTTGCGCGGTTTTTTCTGTATCAGGATGTTCGGTTTTGGTGCGAATCACCAAAGATCGACTGATATAATCAATGGCTTGCGGTAAATCACCTCTGCGTTCATATTGCATTCCAAGATTCCAACATGTCACTCCTTCTCTTACGATATCACCGATAGATTGGGCAATCGCCAGTGCACGCTGCAAATAATTCAACGCGGTATCATAATCTCCTCT
>JBLGCB010000461.1:0-5429 GCA_047617105.1 Phenylobacterium sp.
CAATCAAATACAAAGATTCCACTTTTTCTTTACACAGAACAAACCAATTGTCAGTAAGCAATATAAGGTTAGGTTTTTCATCTTCAGCAGGTATCAACGGGCTACCAATAAACTCTATGTTTTGTTCAAAGCCAGATTCATCATCGCGCGAAATTTTTATAGCACTTTCAACCAAATCATCTACTTCATCTGGAATTAAGCTAATAGAACTTCCTTTTACAGGCAATGTATCAATATCACTATTTTGGGTCGATAAAGTAGGATTAATCACATTGAGTAAATATTTACTCACAGGTGAAGCTAACAATGCTAAAGTTTTAAATCTATCCTCTTTAACAGGAAACATCATAGCACCCTTGTTTGAATCAAAAAGTGCACCTAAATCAGACCACCGAAAGGAAACGAATGCTGAGGTTAATCCTCCCCAAGTAATGCCAGGAGTAAAATACATATGTTCATTAGTAATTTTCCAACCCAGGTTATCACCTAATTGAGGGTAATTTATCCTAGTTAGCTCCTTAATTTCGTCACCATCAAATTGCCAATTTACAACCAATTCATTGTTACCATACCACTTTTTTAATCCTCCACCTTTATTGTATGGAAACCATTTTTTACCACTTGCTTCTGCACTGCCTTTTGATAGTTTTATTCCAATATTTTCAATAGAAACTTCATACCAATATCGAAGAAACCTTTCATTATCCCCTGTCCTCATACCTGTAAGCGCTTTACTTGAGGCTTTTAATGGTATCGACTCTTCATAAACATTAATCACAGAACTACCAATCCAGTACGCAATTGGATTACCTGGAATTTTCTTGAAATCATTTTGTCTAATTTCTTCAAATCGATTGCATTTTTCAATTAGTTCTTGACGTTTCTTCTCTTCCCCCCCCTCAATCAAACGAAAAAATACAGGTCGATAAGCACCAAGATGAGTTTTGTTTAACACCCAAGCCGTTGTTTGCACCACTTCACCTGAAATCTGCCCAAACGCTCTGGCACCAAGATGTGCCATAGTGACAAAAGTTTTTGTCTCTAACAAAGATTCTCGCATCTTTTCATAACTAGACAAAAACATCCAAGACTGCATATTCACTTGTGCGTTAAAGCCATTTTCAGTCAACAAACCAAATGCCCGCTCCATAAACATCGCAAACAAATCTGATTTTGAATCTGGAAATTGAATTTTAGCAAAGCTCTTAAGCTCAGCATTCATGCCTTTCCCGCCCATATAAGGCGGATTGGCAATCACAGAGTCATAACGCTGCGACAACAAAAAAGCCTGCTGCACAAAAGGCATTAAAGCCCCAGCTGCCGGTTGTTGTGCGGTATTGCCAATTTCAGCCAAATTTTCGAGCTTTTCAAATAAGTCTTTAAGTGCAGTTTGATATTGCGCTGGCACATCAATCAACGAACCAAATGTTTTGGCTTGTTCAAACCACGCTTTACACTTTATCAGCAGTTGGTAATTGGCATCGTCGGTATCATCTGGTTGTTCAGCAAACAAGTCTTGGTCTTGCCCTGAAGCTTGGCTGTCATTTAAATCTAATGCTCGCCATAAATGAGGAATGTCTAACAAATGTGAGTCTTGCAACGACAGTACATTTAACTTAACCCCACGGCTAAAAATACGCGGATCGTCGGCTCTGGCCATCATCATTAAAGCAAAACCCGCCAGCTGAGCGGCACGGTCGTCAATGTCTAAGCCATACAGGTTATTTTGTAAAATCAGCTTGGGGATATCACGAGATTTGTGACCGTGATCAGCATAAATGGCTTTTAAAGTCGTGTATGCTTCGACCAATATATGGCCAGAGCCACAAGCCGGATCCAACACTTTTATTGACTCAGGATTTAAGGTGTCTGGAGTGATTTTCGCAAGCTGGGCATTCACTTCGTCTGTTTGCACGGCAGGTTCAATATAATAATCCATGCCCGCCTTTATAGGCGAATCAGGATAGGTTTGCAGCCACTGTCGCCCCACCGAGTTTTGCACCAGATACTGCACAATCCAATTGGGGGTAAACAACTGGGTCGCCGCCGGAATGTCTTCTGACTTAACCACCTTGCCAATCACTTGGTCTTTTTTCTCTGAAATATAAAACTGATATAACCAACCGATCACTTCAACTTGTCGCCAATCTTCTAGCGGAATATCATCGACTAACCCTCTAATCACAGAATCAGTGCGTAACAAATGGCCAGGCAACAACAGTTCGGCGTCATCATCAATGGCTTCAAACAAAAATGGCATGGCCAAATGCAACTGATGACATTGCGCCAATAACAGCGTGCTGAACAGCTTTTCGTCGTTGTTTGCATCAAGCTTTAAAGCCAACACATCTGCTCGTTCCAGCCCCAAATCTGCCGCAGCATCTTGAGCAAATTCTAGTATTTGAAAACCTGTCGGGTTATCAGGGTGAGATAAAATCTGATAACCATGATCTAAATAATCATGCAACTCCATATAACGAATGGCACAAAAGCGGTTAAACCAAGTAAAGGCGGCCTGTTCAATCAAATTTAAAAAACCGATGGCTTTAACTTTTGCCACCAAACGTTCATGTCGTGGCGCTATGCTACTGTCAAATAGTCGACCATCAACCACATAAGCCTCACCTTGCACGTACCCGCTGGCAATTTGAGTATCACTGTGAATACCCAGTTCGTTAATCCGCGCCATCACTGCCGCTAAAAACGCTCTGCGCGCCTGTGGTGCATATTTTTTAAGGTTACTGGTGTTCACACTATTATTCCTCTACTTCACCGCATACATCACGTATAACGGTTTTCAAATCATTTCTGAATTGGTTAAAACTGGGCATGTTTAATCGATCGACAATAACGTCATGGGCAATATCAACCATACGTGGATCGTTATAGGCCATGTTGGTAAACCCCTTTAGCACTTTTTTAGCCGACTGCTCATCTGGGCAATTATCATTACCTGAAAGACGGGTTTCCCATTGGCCACAATTGTTATAAGGAGTGGTTTGGCAATGACAAATTAACCAAGCTTCTGAGGTGGGTTTAGGCACCATAGCAACACCGAGTGCTTTGCCTTTGGTAAAACCTTTCTTAATGGCATTGACTCTATTTTGTCGCAATATCGACTGCTCATTTTTGTCTTCATTTTTACCATCACAATCAATAAAATACACCGCCAGTTGGCATTCTTGCGTTATTGAAAGCTTGGCCAATTCTGCGGCCTGTTTATATTCACCAAGATGTCCTTTAGCAACATCCTTAGACGGAAACCTCAACTTACTATCTTTGCCTTGGCGTTTTAAGTAACCATGTGAGACATAGGCAAAATTTAGCGGTTCACTATTAGGCAGTTGCTTAATCCAGTAGGGTAAATGTCGATTTAACACTCGCTCTAATAAAACAGTCATTGGTCCTTTGTAAAAATCATCTCCTGTGGATATTGCCTGACCAGAGTTGCCACCACCAATGTCTGAACGTCCTTCGCCTGAAACCATAATAGTGGTAATCAATTTGCAGCTTCCTTATCGGCCATCTCACCAGCTTCTTCGCCAACACTGCCTAAATCCAAATCAACCATCGCTTCACCGGGGGCCAGTTCTTCTAGTTTGGCTTTGGCGGATGGAATCTCAAAAAGGTGTTTCGCCCCTGTCCTGCCATTTTTACGTTTATAAACTAAGATAACCGACTGAACAGCCACATCTTCCTCTAAATAATTCAACACCATGGGGCTATGAGTCGTGACCAATGTTTGTTGTGGTGAACCGACAAAACTGTCCATCAACTTTTCAGTCACCTCAGGGTTGATGCCATTTTCTATTTCATCGAATAATTGAAAACGAATTCCTCCGCGCTGATTAGCCAAGATATTCAGCAAGCGCAGCATACCGTCGTTGATATGGCGGGCATCAGTGACGATATCAGTATGACTACCGTCTTCGTTGTAGAATCGCTCTGTGACCAACATCGTTAAAGTGCCATTTGATTGCGCCTTGGTTTCAAGCTTAACCACCTGAGGGAAATATTTGGCTAAACTGAGCCTGATGATTTCTGTTTCGCTTTTTTCCATGCGATGAATATGGTCGATTAAATATTCTCCAGCAGAGCCGAGTCGACCTTGGCGGCTATATGAACCAGTGCGCATGACTTTGGGTGAGAGCAAATCGTGGCTGTCGATGCTTGCCATGTAGTCTCTGAATCGTTTTGCTTCGTGGGGGATAACGTCATCGTGGAGTGCTGATAGGATGGAACCACTATATTTGAAGTTCACTTTGATTTTATTGTCATGTCCAGCAGTGTACAAACCTCTAATAATACGATAAAAGATCCGGTTGTCGCCTTCATTATTAATTTTGTATAAACGTTCTCTAGTGCAAATCCCATTAACCCGCTTAAAACCGCCCCTCCAACGATAGTCTTGATCATCAAACGAATAATCTAGAATAATATCTATCGTCTCCCGGTTAGGAGAAAAATGAGAAGCTACCTCCTTACTTTCCCAACCACGGGCATCCAACCATTGTTGAGTATTGCCCTGAAACAGCGATGAAAGATAACTTATCAACTGTAAAACGGTGCTCTTGCCCGAACCATTTAAACCAATAATACAGTTGAATTTGCTCAGTTTAAGATCAAAGTTTACCAGTGATTTAAATGCGCTTACTCTGACCCTTGTTAGCATGTGGTTAAGCCTTTTAATGATTGTTATTGGTTAGTTTAATTCTCTGATTCAAGCCGTATTCTATGACCACTGGTTACCGCCGATTGCAATTCAAGGCGCAGCGCATCGATGTATTGCTCAATATCGTCTTCGGTTTCAAGATAACCAGAAGCGGCCTGAATCAATGTCGGATCAATGGTTTGAATCGGTTTTGGCGGTGGTGCCATTGGCTCGGGTTGTGGCTCAGGTTTTGGCTGAGGTACATCATCTGCTTGCGCTGCACTCTTTTCACTCGCTTTTGCTGCTTTTTCCGCCGCTTCAGTAAGTTGACGCAACCGTAGTGCTTCTTTGCGCCTAAGTGATTCATTATATTGATTAATCACTTCAATCGCACTGGTTTCTAGGGTGACTGACTCGGCTTGTCCGGCAATGATCTCGGCAATTGATATCGCTTGTTCAACCAGACTTCTTTGTTGCTGCAATCCGTATAAAGCCTCATTACGTAACTCGGCTGTGGCATTCATCGCATCCAGTTCGGTTTGAATACTGTTGATTCTGCCATTAATTTTGTTCAAAGCATGCACACGTTTGCCATCAAGCAACTGTTGATTAACCTTATCAACTTGGCTAATCAATCCCGAGACGTTTTTAAGCAAACCATAAGGGCTTTGATGATTGTATATATCCTTAAGCTGTTTGAGCGCTTTGGCCGCATTTAGGTCTTTTTCGAGTACATGTTGATTGGCTTTAAATTTGCCATTTAAGGCATGTGCCAAAC